>JADGHP010000006.1 GCA_019683855.1 Thermoleophilia bacterium | reverse complement strand
CGACGCGGTGGTGGAGACGGCGTTCGCGCGAGCGCAGGTGCCGGAGCTCGAGGCGGAGCTGTCGGAGGCGATCGCCCGCATCCAGGCCGGGGAGTTCCGTCCGACGCCGAGCGACCTCGCGTGTGCGGGCTGCCCGGCGCTCGACCTCGTCTGCGCCGGGCCGCGCCTGCGCGCCGGCGCCGACCGCGCCGCCGCCTCCTCCTCGCTCGCCGCCGTCGGCCCGTGACGCTCGTGGCGGTTCCGTGATGATTGCCGCCGTGGCGCGAAGCTACGTCCAGGAGGCGCGGAGACGCGTCGGGCCGAAGCGGGAGCGGATCCGGCAGATCGTGGAGCGGCTCGCCGTCGAGCACGCGGACGCGGCGATCGCGCTCCGCTTCCGCACCCCGCTCGAGCTGCTCGTCGCGGTGATGCTCTCCGCGCAGACGACGGACGCGAACGTCAACCGCGTCACCGCCGCCCTGTTCGAGAAGTACCGGCGCCCCGAGGACTACCTCGCCGTGCCCCAGGAGGAGCTCGAGCGCGACATCTTCGCCACCGGCTTCTACCGGCAGAAGGCGCGCTCGCTGCGCGGGACGATGCGGATGCTGCTGGAGGAGTACGACGGCGAGGTGCCGCGCACGCTCCCCGAGCTCGTCCGGCTGCCCGGCGTCGCGCGCAAGACCGCCAACGTCGTCGCCGCCGAGCTCGGTCACCCGCAGGGCATCGTCGTCGACACGCACGTCCGCCGGCTCTCGCAGCGGCTCGGGCTCACCCGCCAGGAGGATCCCGTGAAGATCGAGCGCGACCTGATGCGGCTCGTCCCGCGCGCCGACTGGGCGCGGTTCCCGCATCTTCTGATCTGGCATGGCCGCCGCGTCTGCGACGCTCGCCGTCCGCGCTGCGAGGAGTGCGTCCTTGCCGACCTCTGCCCGTCGAGCCGTGTCCGGCCGCCGGCCGGGCTCGCGGCGGCGGAGCGCACTCTTAGTTGAGCGAGGGATCCTCGGGCATCCGCGCGACCAGCTCGTAGACGCCGCCCTTGCGCCGCAGCACGTCGCTCCACAGCGCCTCGGGCGTCTCGGTGAAGACGTCGTCGCTGCACGCAGGCTCGAGGATCCAGTCGTCGCGGGCGATCTCGTTCTCGAGCTGCCCGGCCGCCCAGCCGGCGTAGCCGGCGAACACCCGACGCCGGGTGGTGGCCGGCAGCACCTCCTCGGGATCCTCGAGCGACGGGAAGCCGAGCCCGTCGAACAGCGGCACGGCGGCGTCGTCGGGATCGAGGAACTCGCCTACGACGAGCACCGCCTCGGGCTGCACGGGGCCTCCGAGCCACACCGGCTCGCCGTCCTCCACGAGCGGCTCGAGCACGGGCACGACCTCCGCCACCGCCGCCGGCGAGGGGCGGTTCAGGACGAGCCCCGCGGCGCCGTGCTCGTTGTGCTCGGTGACGAGCACCACGGTCCGCCGGAAGTTCGGGTCGAGCAGCGCAGGCGAAGCGATGAGGAGCTGTCCCCGAAGCGACTCCACGCACTCATTGTGGCCGTCGCCGGCTCCTCCGCGCTCGACCGAGAGGAGACGGTCTCGGCGCGCTCCGAGCGTCGGCATCCCCTCCGCGACCGTCTCGTCGCGCAGCGGCACGACGCGGTCGCTCCGCTCCGCAGGGGACGCCGCCGCCCATGCGGCGGGAGACGGCCCCGTCGAGGCCGTCGGCGCGGGCGCGCCGAGCGCTCCGGCGACTGCGATTGCGACGATCGTCCGTATGTCAAGCTCCTCGTCGAATCGCAGGAGTGGTCAGCCTGGCGGCGGTTCGGGGCGAGCTCCATCGCCCGGCGTCCGAGCGGACGGCCCTCCGCAGCGTGGACGACGCTCACGAGAGGAGGGGGGTGAGCGCGACGAGCAGGCCGCCGTCGTCGTCGTAGGCGGGGAAGAAGTCGCCCTTGACGGGCTTCACCTGGCCGGCGCGCGTACGCAGCAGGAGCTGCTCGTTCAGGCGGCGCACGCCCCAGTCGAGCGCGAGCCGGACCGGGTTTCGCTCCTCCGCGAACCCGGAGAGGCCGAAGGCGGTGACGAGGTCGGCGCCGAGCACGTCTTCCTCCGCGAAGCCGGAGAGCTCGAACACGCCGCGCCCGACCGCGAGAACCCGCCCCTCCCGGTCGCAGGTGACGAAGCCGGTCGTCGGCGCGGGGTAGTAGTCGTCCAGCAGCTCGAACAGGAAGCCGAAGCCGCAGCGGTGGCAGGCGACGGCCTCCTCGGAGAGGCCCTCCTTGCCGTCGGTGTCGACGGAGCGCTCCTTGCAGTTCGGGCAGATGAAGTACGGCACCCGGTCAGGGTAACCAGCGGCTAGGCGCGCGGCGGCGCGTCGACGCGGCGCTCCCATGCGCGCAGGCGCGGAGAGACGCGGCTCGCGTCCGGGACGGCGACCGCGACGAGGAAGAGGTCCCGCGGCGCCCTCGCCCGCAGCTCGTCGGGCGTCGGGTCGAGCAGGTCGGTCCAGGTCGCGCTCGCGCCCATCGGGGCGCGGGCTCGACGTGGGGAAGGCTAGACCTCCGCGGTTTCCGCCTCGGCCCGCGGCGCGATCGACGCGGTCCCCTCGTGGCCCTCCTCGGCTGCGAGGAAGCGCTCGGCGTCGAGCGCGGCCATGCAGCCGCTGCCGGCGGCGGTGATCGCCTGACGGTAGACGCGATCCTGGACGTCGCCGGCGGCGAACACGCCCGGGACGTTCGTCTCCGTCGATCCCGGCTTGGTGATGAGGTAGCCGGCGTCGTCGTGGTCGAGCTGGTCGACGAACAGCTTCGTGTTCGGGTCGTGGCCGATCGCGACGAAGACGCCGTCGACCGGCTTCTCCCACGTCTCGCCGGTGACGGTGTCGCGCAACCGGACGGCTTCGACCGACGACTCACCGAGGATCTCCTCGACCACGGTGTTCGTCAGGAACTCGATCTTCGGGTTGGCGCGCGCGCGCTCGACCATGATCGAGGAGGCGCGGAACTCGTCGCGCCGGTGGACGATCGTGACCTTCGTGGCGAAGCGGGTGAGGAAGGTCGCCTCCTCCATCGCCGAGTCGCCGCCGCCGACGACGACGAGCTCCCGGTCGCGGAAGAAGGCGCCGTCGCACGTCGCGCACGCGGAGACGCCGCGTCCCTGCAACCGCTGCTCGCCGGGGAGGCCGAGCCAGCGCGCGCTCGCGCCGGTGGCGACGATGACGGTGCGGGCGCGGTACTCGTCGTTCTCGACCCAGAGCCGGAAGGGGCGCTCGGAGAAGTCGACCTTCGTCACGTCGTCGGTGAGGAACTCGGCGCCGAAGCGCTCCGCCTGCCGCCGGAAGTCGGCCATCATCTCGGGCCCCAGTACGCCGTCCGGGTAGCCGGGGTAGTTCTCGACGTCGCTCGTGATCATCAGCTGGCCGCCCCAGTTGAAGCCTTCGATCACGAGGGGCCGCAGGTTGGCCCGCGCCGCGTACAGGGCCGCCGTGTAGCCGGCCGGCCCGCCGCCGACGATGATCAGGTCCCGCACGTCCGTCATGTCCTTCCTTCCTCGAAGAAGCTGTCCTATCACCATTAAACGGGAGCGCCCGGAAGGACGTTCCCGAGACCCGTCCCGCGCAGGACTAGAATCGCGGGTCGCGGGGGAGACGCGAACGCACGTGGCCGAGACCGTCACCTGGGAGGTCGTGCGCGAGCTGGCCTCCTTCCGTGCCTCCAAGGGCTGCGCGATCAGCCTCTACCTGAGCCTCGACCCGAGCGACGTGCCCACGGCCGTCGACGCCCAGGCGCGGATGCGGTCCCTGCTCGCCGACGCCGAGCGGCAGCTCCACGAGCGGCGCACGGCGCTCCCCCGGGAGACGCGCGGAGCGCTGAAGGCGGATCTGGAGCGGTTGCGCTCCTGGCTTGAGGGTGAGTTCGACCGCGGCGGGGCGCGCGGCCTGGCGATCTTCGTCGCCGGGCTCGACGGCCTGTGGCGGCCGCTGCCGCTCCCGGAGCCGGTCGAGGACGCGGCTCGCATCGACCGCGAGCTCTGCGTCGCGCCGCTCGTCCGGCTCGCCGATCGTCCAGAGGGGGCGATCGTCGCCTACGTGGGCCGCGAGCGGGCGGACGTCTACCGGCTGCGCGGCGGTCGTCTCGTCCCGGTGGCCGACCGGACGGCGGAGGTGCCGGGCCAGCACGACCAGGGCGGCTGGTCGCAGGCCCGCTTCGAACGGCACATCGAGTCGATCGTCGCCAAGCACCTTGCCGAGGTGGCCGCGGCTCTCGACGCGTGCGCCGGCAGGCTGCGCGGCGTCCCGATCGTGCTCGTGGGGCCCGAGGAGGCGCGGCCCGAGCTCGAGGAGCTCCTCGCCGGGGAGACGCGCTCGCGCGTGGTCGGCTGGGCGGCGGCGGAGGCGCACGCCGACGCGCCGCAGCTGCTCGAGGCGGCGCAGCCGCTTCTCGGGCGGTGGCGCGCGGGCCGCGACGAGGAGGTGCTCGCGCGCTGGCGGGAGGAGGCGGCGCGAGACGGCCGCGCGACGTTCGGCTGGGAGCAGACCCTCGAGGCGGCCGCGGATGGGCGGATCGAGCTGTTGCTCGTCCAGGAGGGCTCCGACCGGCCCGTGTACCGTTGCCCGGAGTGCGGGCGCGCCCAGGCCTCCGACGGCGCCTGCCCGCTCGACGGGACGGCGACGGACCGCTGCTCCGCGGGGCTCGACGTCGTCGTCCACGAGACCCTCCGCCACGGCGGGACCGTGCGCGTGATCGCGGGTCGGCGCGACCTCGAGCCGGTCGGCGGCGTCGCTGCCATGCTTCGTTTCTGAGCGACTGGCCGTCCCGCGGTCGCGCGTGAGCTCGCGTGGCGGCTATCTGCCGCGGTCGCGTGGACCCTAAGCCGCGTCCGCCTTCGCCGCCGGCGCGGCCGGCAGCTCGGGCGCGGTCACCGGGCGGACGCTGCGCTCCACCCCGTCGAGCCGGGCGAGCTCGGCGGTCGGGGAGACGCCGTGGTCGCGGAACTTGCGGGCGCTCGGGAGCACGCGCGTCTCGAGCGAGCCGACGGCCTCGTTGTAGGAGCGGACGGCGCTGTCGAGGCCGCGGCCGACCTTCGCGAAGTGCTCGGTCAAGGTGGCGAGCCGCGTGTAGAGCTCGCGGCCGAGCTCGCTGATCGCCCTGGCGGACTCGGCGATCGTCTCCTGCCGCCAGCCGTAGGCGACCGCGCGCAGGAGCGCGATCAGCGTCGTCGGCGTCGCGAGGATCACCTGCTGGTTGACGCCCTCCTCGATCAGGGTCGGGTCGTGCTCGAGCGCCGCCGAGAAGAACGTCTCGCCCGGGATGAAGAGGACGACGAACTCGGGCGTCTGGTCGAACTGGCTCCAGTAGCTCTTCGCCGAGAGCTTCGCGATGTGCTCGCGGATTTGGCGCGCGTGGTCGACGAGGCGGGCGCGGCGGACGTCCTCGTCGGTCGCCTCGAGCGCCTCGAGGTACGCCTGCAGCGGCGCCTTCGCGTCGACGACGACCTGCTTGCCGCCGGGGAGCTTGACGACGAGGTCGGGCCGGAGCCGGGCGCCGTCGGCGCCCACGGTCGTCTGCTCGACGAAGTCGCAGTGGGCGAGCATCCCCGCCATCTCGACGACGCGGCGCAGCTGCATCTCGCCCCAGCGGCCGCGCACGACCGGCGAGCGCAGGGCGGTCACGAGGTTCCCGGTCTCGGCGCGCAGCTCCTTCTGCGTCTCCGCGAGCTGGCGCACCTGGACGGTCAGCTCCGAGTACGCGCGCGCCCGCTCCACCTCGAGCTGCTGGAGCTTGCCGTCGACCTTCTGGAGCGACTCGCGGATCGGCGCAACGAGGTGTTCCACCGCCTGCTTGCGCTGCTCGAGCTCCTGGGTCGTGCGCTGCTGGAGCTGCTCGAGCTGGGAGCGCGCGAGGTCGAGGAACGAGCGGTTGCTCGTCGCGAGCGCGTCGGCGGCGAGCGCCTTCATCGTGGTCGCGAACGACTCGCGCGCCTCCTCGAGCAGCGCGAGCTTCTCGCCGGCGGCGGCGCGCTCCCGCTCGAGCTCCGCGGCGTAGCGTGAGCGGACGAGCGCCCAGGCGGCGAGGGCGCCGACGGCGAGACCGAGCAGGAGGGCGAGCGCGGGGATCATCGGCCGACGAACGGTAGACCCGCGATCGGACGGCATCCGACGCGCGCACAAAAGAAGCCGGCTCCGACAAAAAAGCCGGCTCCGACGAACCCGTGAGTCCATCGGAGCCAGCGCGCAGAGCGTACGCCGTCGCGGCGGCGTCGGTCAAGCCGAAAAAGCTCGCTATTTGCGAGATTTCAGGAGCCGAGTGCGGCCTGGATCGCCGTCTCGACGTCGTGGAGCGTGGGGGCGGCGCCCGGAGCGGTGACGTTCTTCGGCTTCTCGCCGGCCTTGCCGACGAGCACGGTCGGCGTGCCGGTCACGTTGTCCGCCGCGGCGAGCGCGTCGACGGCCCTCGCGATGCTCTTCGCCCTCGCCGAGCTTCGCTCGTCGAACACCCGCTTGACGTTCAGCCCGGGGACGCTCGCGGCGATTTGCGCGATCATGCCGTCGGTCAGCCAGCCGCTGTTTTCCGGCCCCTGGTTGTCGTAGAGCACGCTGCCGAAGTTGAACGCCTTGTTCTGGAACGAGGCGGCGATGAGCGCGAGGCGGCCGCGGAACGAGTCGTCGCCGATGAACGCCCATGGCTCGAGGTCGATCCGCACCTTGCCCGTCCGCACGTACGTGTCGACGATCGTCTGCATGTTGCTGACCTCGAAGTCCCGGCAGATCGGGCACTGGAGGTCGATGAACATGACCATCCGGACGGGCGCGGAGGCCGAGCCGAGCGTCAACCCGTGCTGCGGGACGCCCTTGTAGAGGCGCTCGACCTCCTCAGCCCCGGGGAGCGCGCCGTCCAGCGTCCCGATCGTCGGCGTCCCCTTCGGGATGCCCGAGGAGCTGCTTCCGCTGCCGAGCACGACGGCGAGCGCGATCCCGATCGCGATCAGCGCGAGCACCCCGCCGCCGATCGCGAGCGCGCGCGGCGACGCCTGGCGCGCCCGCCTCGGCTCGAGGCCCTTCGAGCGCACGGGCGGCGGCGTCTTGAGCGCGACGGATCCCGCTCCCTCGCGCCGCCTGAGCTTGCTCCGCTTACCGCTCGGCATCCGCGCGAAGCGTAGCCGGCTCGCCGGTCTCCCCGACGGAGGCGAAGGCCAGGAGTCCGATAAGGAGCGCGAACCCGGTGAGCGCGAGCGTCGGGATCGTCACGTAGCCGAACTCGTCGATCCACTTCGTTGCGCAGCCGCCGGGCGCGGAGGCGAGGCACTGCGCCGTCTGGCCGACGACCTTGTTCTCGACCAGCAGGTGGTAGATCGAGACCCCCGCGCCGACGACCGGGAACGGGATCAGGTAGCGCGCCATCCCGTACTCGCCGCGGAAGGCGAGGAAGAGCAGCAGCAGCGAGAGCGGATACATGCAGATCCGCTGGAACCAGCAGAGCTCGCAGGGCACGAAGCGCGCGATCTCCGAGAAGAAGAGGCTGCCGCCCGTGGCGAGCGCGGCGACGACGAACGCGGCCCACAGCTCGTAGCCCCAGAGCGCGGAGCGGATCGCCCGCAGCGGGCCGCGCACGCCCGCGACCGCGGCGACGCCGACGAGGACGAGGAGCGCGGCGAGCGCCTGCCCAGCGACGCCGAGCGCGGCGAGCGCGACGATCACGTCGTGCGTCACGGGCGTAACCCTAGCCGCGGAGGGCGACGCGGGACGGGTACGAGCCCGGAGCGGGCGCTACGCTGCGCCCGCCGGGATGGCGGAACTGGTCAGACGCGCCCGACTTAAAATCGGGTGGCCTGCGGGCCGTGCGGGTTCGAGTCCCGCTCCCGGCATGGTCCCCGCGTCGCCCGCCTCGCGGTCAGGCGGCGTCGGGTCGCTGCGCTTCTCGCCGGCGGCGCAGGGGACGCCGCGCTCCCGTACCATCCGGTCGCGGAGGAGACGCGGTGGAGACGATCGGGAAGCTCCTGCTCGGGCTCGGGCTCGTGATCGCGGCGGTCGGGGCGGCGCTGCTCGTCTTGTCGCGGCTCGGGCTCCACCGGCTGCCCGGCGACGTCGTCATCCGGCGCGGGAATGTCGTCTTCTACTCGCCGCTCGGGCTCTCGATCCTGCTCAGCGTGCTCCTCACGGTCGCTCTGAGCATCCTCGCGCGCAAGTAGCCGAACGCCGCGGCGGGGCACCGACCTCGGCGGGCTCGGCCATCTCGCCTGGGTCGTGACCGCGAACATCCTCGCCTCGACGATCTCGACGCCGCTGTACGGGAAGCTCGGCGACCTGTACGGCCGCAGCTGCTCTTCCAGGTCGCGATCGGGCTCTTCGGGATCCTTGCCTTCCTCGTCGCGCTCGCGCGCGCTGACGGGCCTCGAAGGGGGCGCCACGCCGTGGTGGCGTGGCGTCGCCACGTGGCGTGGCGTCGCCACCACGCCACGCCACGCCATACCCGAGGTGGCGCCCGGTGACCGGAGGTGACCAGCGGTCCAGTCCCGTACACTCCGCGCCGTGGCCAGCCTCGAGGCATCGCCGCTCGAGCGGGGACTCGAGTGGGATACGCCGCTCTTCCTGATGGCAAGGGCCCAGTTCGAGCAGGCGGTGCCGCACGCGGACGTCTCGCCGATGGTGGTGGAGCGGCTCGGCTTCCCCGAGCGCGCGGTGATCGTCGCCGTGCCCCTGCGTCGAGACGACGGCTCGGTCGAGATCTTCCCCGGCTACCGCGTCCAGCACTCGACGGTGCTCGGGCCGACGAAGGGCGGCGTCCGCTACGACCCGGAGGTCTCGCTCGGGGAGTGCGCCGCGCTCGCGACCTGGATGACGTGGAAGTGCGCGCTGCTGCGGCTCCCCTACGGCGGCGCCAAGGGCGGCGTCCGCTGCGACCCGCGCGCCCTCTCGCCGCGCGAGCTCGAGCGCCTGACGCGCCGCTTCACCTCGGAGCTCGTCCGGGAGATCGGCCCGCAGACCGACATCCCCGCGCCCGACATGGCGACGAACGAGCAGACGATGGCCTGGATGATGGACACGTACTCGATGCAGAAGGGCCACGCGGTGCCGGAGATCGTCACCGGCAAGCCGATCTCGATCGGCGGCTCCGTCTTCCGCCGGGAGGCGACTGGCGCGGGCGTGGTCATGGTCGCCGAGCGGGCGTGCGCGCGGCTCGGACGCGGGCTGGCGGGCCGGCGCTGCGTCGTCCAGGGGTTCGGCAACGTCGGCGGGGTGGCTGCCTCGGAGCTGCACGAGAAGGGCGCGGTCGTCGTCGCCGTCTCCGACGTGTCGGGCGGCGTCTACGACGAGGGTGGCCTCGACGTGCCGGACCTGCACGCCCACGCGACCGAGCACGGCTCGCTCGAGGGCTACGACCGCGGCGAGCGGATCACGAACGAGGAGCTGCTCGAGCTTCCGTGCGACGTGCTCGTGCTCGCCGCGCGCGAGGACCAGCTCACCGGGGCGAACGCCGACAAGGTACGCGCCTCCCTCGTCGTCGAGGGCGCGAACGGCCCGACCACGATCGAGGCGGACGCGATCCTCGCCGAGCGCGGCATCCCCGTGGTCCCCGACATCCTCGCCAACGCGGGCGGCGTCACCGTCTCCTACTTCGAGTGGGTGCAGGACCTCGGTCGCCTGTTCTGGGGCCGGGAGGAGATCCGTGCCCGGCTCGCCGACAAGATGTCCGACGCCTTCGACCGGGTCTACGCGGTCGCCGCCGAGAAGGGGCTCACCCTCCGCCAGGCGGCGCTCGTGGCGGCGATCCGCGAGGTCGCGGCCGCGCTCGAGGCCCGCGGCCTCTACCCGTAGCCGCTCGTGAGCGCGCAGACCGTCCGCGACGCGATGGTGCCGGAGCCGACGACGCTCGGCGCCGGCGAGAGCGCGCAGCAGGCCGGCCGCTTCCTCGCCGACCCGCAGGTGCGGGCCATCTTCGTCACCGAGGACGACGGCCGCCTGCTCGGCGTCGTGACGCGCAAGACGCTCGTGCGCGAGGTGGTCGCGGCGGGCCTCGATCCGAAGACGGTGCTGCTGCGCGACGTGGCCGAGCCGCCGTACCACACGCTCGACGCGGGTCTCGAGCTGGAGGCCGCCTTCCGGTTCCTCGAGGAGCGCGACCTGGAGCGCGTCCCCGTGGTCGAGTCGGGGGGACGGCTCGTCGGCGTCCTCTCGCGCGCCGTGGTGCAGCGGCGCCTCGCCGAGGACGAGCCGCCGGCGCCGGAGACCGACCCCGGCTCGGTTGTGCTGTAGGCGGGACGGGCCGGCTCGGAAGCCGGGCGAGAGCTCGCCGTCGTCCGCCACGGCTCCTACCCTGGCCGTGATGGCAAGCCTCCTCGTGCCGCTGACCGACGACCAGAAGGCGCTCGTGGACTGCGTCGCCGAAGCATTCGCCGATGGGGAGGAGCAGGCGAAGTGGCCGATCTTCGACTACGTCGAGGGGATGCTCGAGCGGAACGGACGGCGGGCGGGCGAGATCCTCGCGAGCTTCCCCCGCGCGGGGCGATGGAACTACGGCGCCGTGTGGTGGAGGGGGCTGGAGAGCGGCAGGTCGCCGAGGCCAGAGGATGAGGTCGGGCTCACCCTGCTCGGCATGTCGCGAAGCGCGTGGCTCGCGAAATTCGCGGAGTTCGTGGTGGCCATGCTCGAGATCATGGCGCAGAGGTGGGAGTCGGCGCCGCTCTCGCCGCAGAGACCGCGGACGGCGTCCATGACTCGCGCTCTGGTCGAGGGTCTTGCGGGGCGTGAGCGGATTGCCCAGCGCTCTTGCTGGCCGGGCTGGTTCCCGACGGCGCTCGCGAGGGAGCCGTTCTTCGCCGGACTCGAACGGGCCGGAGCCACCTGGGAGACGATCTCGGTGCCGCGGGAGGCGCGCGCGTACGCGGGCATCGACGACATCGACGGCTACGTCGAGACACTCGAGGAGCTCACGGCGGTCCCGCACGTACCGGTTGCGCCCTCGACTCCCTCGCCGCTCGACCTCGTCGGCGCGCTGGACTACCTGGATGCGATCTGGCGGCTCGCGCACGACAAGAAGGGGCTCTTCAGCTACCCGAGCGCCGAGCGTGTCGCGAAGCTCGCGTATCCGCCCAACACGACCGACGAGCTCGGCGCGCGGCTGAGCGCGCTCGCGGAGATCCTCCGCAGTGCCGAGACACGCGCTCGCGCCGTTCGCGGGAGGAGAGGCCGTGGTCGCCCGGGACGCGACCGCTCGCTCGCGACGCTGGCCGAGGTCGCCCTCGAAACCGTGGGAGAGGAGGGCCGCGATCGCGTGAAGGACGCGATCGCGGTGCTCGAAGACGCGATTGCGCTCCGCGACGCGGGCCAGCACGCCGACGCCGCTCCCCGCGCCGTGGCAGCGGCGAAGAGGCTCGGGATCGATTACCCGTTCGGGGATGTCGCGGCGACCTGGGCGATGCTCACGCGCCGCGTGATCGAGGCGCTCTCGGCGCTCCGGGAGGAGATCGACGCGGCGACACGGGAGCGAGCCACGGCCCCCGCGAGCGAGGCGGCTCAGCAGCAGGTGTAGGCGCCGGGCGGAGCCGCGCCCTCGCTCGGCGCGGGGAGCTCCACGGCGGCGAGCGCCGCCCCGTCGAGGATGTCCCGCTCGCTCGCCTCGATCGCCTCCAGGCCGAAGTGGGCGAGCGTCTCCACGAGCACGATCGCGCCGGCGACGATCACCGGCGCCCGCTCGGGCTCGAGGGCGGGCACGCCGCGCCGCCGCGCGAGGGGGAGGGCGGCGAGCCGCTCGAGCTGGGCGCGCGCGCCCGCGAGCGAGAGCCGGTGGCCGTGGACGCGCTCGCGGTCGTAGGCGGAAAGGCCGAGGTCGAGCGCGGCGAGCGTCGTCACCGTGCCCGCGACCCCGATCGCGTCGCGCACGTTGAGGTCACGTTCGGGCGCCCGCGCCGCCAGCAGCGCGCGGACGTCGTCCGCACAGGCGGCGAGCTCGTCGGGTCGCGGCGGGTCCGAGCGCAGAAAGCGCTCGGTGTGGCGCACGGCGCCGGCGTCGAGGCTGACGTGGAAGCTGCCCGTGGACAGCTCGGTGGAGCCGCCGCCGATGTCGACGACGAGCGTCGCTTCGTCGAGGGGCCGGCCGCTCGCGACGCCCCGGCGGGTGAGCTCCGCCTCCTCGTCGCCCGAGAGGAGCCGGGTCGCGAAGCCGTAGCTCCACTCGATCTCGCCCAGGAACGCCTCGCCGTTCTCAGCGTCGCGGACCGCGCTCGTCGCGACGAGCAGCGTCCGCTCGGCGCCGAGCTCCTCGGCCGCGCGCCGGTAGTCGGCGAGCACGTTGCGGACGCGGGCGAGCGGGGCGGGGAGGAGGCGACGGCGCTCGTCGACGCCCTCGCCGAGCCGGGTGATCCGTGTCTCGCGGGCAAGCTCGCGCAGCGTCCCGTCCGCGACCTCGGCGATGAGCAGCCGAGTCGTGTTCGTCCCGAGGTCGATCGCGGCGACGATCACTTGCGCAACGGGACGGGGAGCAGGCGCGCGAGCGTCGTCTGCGCCTCGTCGAGCGCCTCGCGCAGGACGGCGAGCCGCGCGAGCGAGCGCCCCAGCCGCTCGAGGCTCCGCTCGAGCTCCGTCGTGTCGGCTGCGGCGGCCGCAGCCTGGGCCGCGCGCTCGCCGGCGTCCGAGAGCCGCTCGAGCGCCTTGGCGACGTGCCGGCGGAGCCGCTTGAGGGCGCGCCAGGCCTCCAGGGCGCGCACCGCCGCGAACGTGAGCGAGCCGGCGAGCGCCGCCACGGCGACGGCGAGCGCCCCCCAGATCGCCCACTCCCACATGGCCGCGGATCGTACCCGGGCCCCGGTGGCGCGAAGCCGGGAGTGCTACAATCGTCGACGCGACGCGGGGTGGAGCAGCCAGGTAGCTCGCCGGGCTCATAACCCGGAGGTCGCAGGTTCAAATCCTGCCCCCGCTACTTCAAAGGCCCTGCTAAGCGGGGCCTTTTGTTTGCAGGCTGGGCGCGCAGGCGACGGCGTCGCCTTCGTCCTGGTGCTCGCCGCTTTCGCTGCCGAGCGCGGTCGTCGCTGACGCGAACGTCGTCGGTCTGATCGATCCTCTCTGCGTGGACGCGACCGGCGGTCTCGTCCGAGCGCTACCTTCGCGAGCTCGGGAGCGCGCGCTGAGGGTCGTTGCCGACACCGGCCCGCCGGTCGCGGCGGCGAACCGCCGCGACCGCGCGCATCGTCTCGCCGCCGCGCTCGTCACCCAGTTGGGACGGGAGTTGGCGGTTCCGGGCCCGGTGCTGGTCGAGGTGGACCGGCTTGTCCGCGCTCGTGTCGGTCTCCGCGCGGCGCGTCTGTTCCTCGAGGCGCTTGCCGCAGGCGAGCACACGGTGCGGCGACCCGCCCAAGGAGCGGCTTCTGGCAGCTCGTGGTCGACGAAGCGCGCTTCGCGGCCGGACGTGGTAGGCTTGGCGCCTCTGCATAGGAAATGCCTAGGAGTAGCCGTGCCGAAGGAGCTCTACAGCGCGAGCGAGGCCGCCAAAGCGCTCGGGATCAGCATCGACACGCTGCGCCGCTGGGACCGGGAGGGGCGCATCCGCACCGAGCGCGACCGCGGCAACCGGCGGCTCGTCCGCGCCGCCGAGATCGAGCGGCTGCGCGGAGACGCCCGCAGCGCGCACCTGAGCGCCCGCAACCGCTTCCGGGGCGTCATCACCGACGTCAAGGTCGATGGCCTGCTCGCGCAGGTGGAGATGGTGGCCGACGAGCCCGTGCGCCTCGTCGCGATCGTCACCCGCGACGCGGTCGAGGAGCTGCGGCTGCGGCCGGGAATGGCGACGACCGCGCTCGTCAAGTCGACCTCCGTGATGGTCGAGAGCTGAGAGAAGAGCGCCCCGTGTCCGCCCACCGCGTCGCTCGCCGTCTCTGGCCGCTCGCGCTCGCCGCGACGGCGCTCGCGCTCGCCCCGGCCGCCGCCCTGGGCGCCCCGTCCGCCGCGCCGCCGCGGCTCACCGTCTTCGCCGCCGCCTCGCTCACCGACGTCCTCCCGCAGATCGACCCGCGCCCCCGCTACTCGTTCGGCGGCTCGAACACGCTCGCGGCGCAGATCGAGCAGGGCGCACCCGCGGACGTCTTCGCCTCCGCGGACACGGCGCTGCCGCGGCGGCTCGCGCGGGAGGGGCTCTGCTCGACGCCCGTCGTGTTCGCCCGCAACGCGCTCGTGCTGATCGTGCCGCGCTCCAACCCGGCGAGGATCGAGAGCGTCTACGACCTGCGCAAGCCCGGGACGAAGCTCGTAGTCGCGGACCCGGGCGTGCCCGTCGGCGCCTACACGCTCCAGGCCCTCCGCACCATGAAGCTCTCGGGTGTGCTCGCGAACGTCGTCAGTCGGGAGACCGACGTCCGCGAGGTGCTCGCCAAGGTGGCGCTCGGGGAGGCCGACGCCGGCTTCGTCTACGCGACCGACGCCAAGACCCTGCCCGGCAAGGTCACCGCGCTGAAGCTTCCCGCCCGAGCGCGACCGGAGGCGCGGTACGCGATCTGCGTCGCCAGCTCGAGCCGCCACCAGGGGGACGCGCGGGCATTCGTCGCCAGGGTGCTGAGCAGGGCTGGCCAGGCGAAGCTCATCGCCGCCGGCTTCCTGCCGCGCGCGCAGGGGCAGCGGAAGTAGGCGGGGCTTCGGTGCGGCGGGCCCTCACCGCGGTCGCGTTCTTCGCCGCAGCGCTCGTCGCGCTCGGCTTCCTGGCGCTCCCGATCGTCGCGATCTTCGCGCACGCCTCGCCGGCCCGGCTCGCCTCGCAGCTCTCGAGCCCCGTGGTCACTGACGCGCTCGTCGTCAGCGTCGAGACGAGCGCCGTCGCGCAGGCGCTCGTGCTCGCGCTCGGCACGCCGACCGCCTACCTGCTCGCGACCCGGCGCTTCCCGGGGCGCTCGCTGTTCGTGACGCTCGTCGAGCTGCCGCTCGTGCTGCCGCCCGCCGTCGCCGGCCTCGGCTTGCTCGCCGCGCTCGGGCGCAACGGCCTCCTCGGCTCCAGCCTCGACGCGCTCGGCCTCTCGATCCCCTTCACGCGCACAGCCGTCACGCTCGCCGTCGCGTTCGTCGCGAGCCCGCTCTACGTGCGCCAGGGGATCGCCGCCTTCGAGGCCGTCGACCCGAGCATGGTCGCCGCCTCGCGGACGCTCGGCGCCGGCTCGACGCGCACGTTCTTCCGGGTCGTGCTGCCGCTCGCGCGCCCGGGGCTCGCGGCCGGGTTCGCGCTGTCGCTCGCGCGCGGCCTCGGCGAGTTCGGAGCCACGATCATGTTCGCGGGCAGCCTGCAGGGCGTGACGCAGACGCTGCCGCTCGCGATCTACTCCGAGTTCGACCGCAACTTCGACGCGGCGCTCGCGATGGGCGCCCTGCTCGTGCTCGTCAGCGCCGCGGTCCTCCTGACCCTCAAGCTGAGCGTCCAGTGGACACCCTCGAGGCAGAGCTCGCGCTCCCGCTTCGCGCTTTCGAGCTGGAGCTGACGCTCGCCGTCGGCGGGACGGTCGCGCTCGTCGGGCCGTCCGGCGCCGGCAAGAGCTCGCTCCTGCACGCGATCGCCGGGCTCGTGCGCCCCCGCAGCGGCCGAATCGCGCTCGGCGACGAGGTCTGGCTGGACACCGCGCGCGGCGTCGAGCGCAAGCCGGAGGAGCGGCGCGTCGGGTTCGTCTTCCAGGACTACGCGCTCTTCCCGCACCTGAGCGTGCGGCGCAACGTCGAGTACGCCGGCCGCCGGCGGGCGGACGCCTACCTCGAGCGCTTCCGGATCGCCCACCTCGCGGACGCGCGCCCGGGAGAGCTCTCCGGCGGCGAGCGCCAGCGCGTCGCCCTCGCGCGGGCGCTCGCCCGCGACCCCGCTGTGCTGCTCCTCGACGAGCCGCTGTCGGCCCTCGACGCGCACACGAAGGCGAGCGTCCGCAGCGAGCTGCAGCAGCTCCTGCGCGAGCTCGGCCTGCCGACGATCCTCGTCACGCACGACTTCGAGGACGCGGCCGCGCTCGCCGACCTCGTCGGCGTGCTCGTGGAGGGGAAGGTGCGCCAGCTCGCCTCCCCGCAGGAGCTCGTCTCGCGCCCGCGCGACGCGTTCGTGGCGTCGCTCACGGGCGCCAACCTGCTCCACGGCGTCGCCGGGCCCGTCGGCGACGACCTGACCGCCGTCCGGCTCGACACCGGCGAGACCGTCTACTCGACCGACCTCGCGCAAGGTCGCGTCGGCGTGGTCGTCTACCCGTGGGACGTCTCGGTGGCGCGCATCCACCACGAGGACTCGGCGATGAACGCGATCCGCGGCGAGGTCGGGTCGCTGGTCGAGATCGGCAACCGCGTCCGGGTCTCGATCGGGCCGATCGCGGCCGAGGTGACGGCGGCGTCCGCGGAGCGCCTCGAGCTCGCCCGCGGCGGCTGCGCCGTCGCGACGTTCAAGGCGACCGCGACTCGCCTCGTCGAGCTGGGCTAGGGCCTGCGCCCGGCGGCCGGCCCGAGGCGACCAGCCTGGCCCGGCGTCGCGACGGCGCGGTAGGCTCACGGCGGATGACCGAGCTCCCGCTGACCGGCGGCTGCCTCTGCGGCGGCGTCCGCTTCGAGGTGACGGAGGCGCCCGAGGTCGCCGGATACTGCCACTGCACGCGCTGCCAGCGGCGCACGGGCGCGGCCGCCTCGCCGTCCACGGCCGTCCGGCGCGAGGCGCTGCGGGTCGTGGCGGGCGAGGAGCTCATCCGCTGCTGGCAGCCTCCTGACGGGGCCGCCAAGTGCTTCTGCGCCGAATGCGGCAGCCACCTGTGGGCGAGGCCCGAGAGCGGCCCGTTCATCTTCGTCCGGCTCGGCGCGTTCGACCGCGACCCGGGCGTGCGGCCCTCGTATCGCCAGTTCGTCGCCTCCGCCGCGCCGTGGGAGCCGCTCCCCGACGACGGGCTGCCCCGCTTCGAGGGGCGCCGGACGCCCTGAAGGCTGCGCGGGCGCCGGGGTCAGACCCGGGTCGGACCCCGTTACGGGAACGTGACGACTTTCGGGCGGGGCATCTCGAGCCAGGGAGCCGTGTAACAGTCTGTTACTTGGTGAGATGGCGGCGCCGGGTCGAGGTCACGCGAGGTCGCGATCGCCGCCGTTCGCGCCGCGGCGGGGGTTGCGGATCCCCGCGGCGCCGATCGCGCCGCCCGCGGCGAACAGCCCGGCGGTGACGAGCATCGCCACGTGGAACCCGTGCGCCGAGAGGTGGTTCCCGCTCGCGGAGGCGATCCCCACCGCGGCGATGGCGACGAGACCGGCGACGCGCGCTACCGCGTTGTTGACGCCGGACGCGATGCCCGCGTCGTCGGCGCCCGCGTCCGCCAGCACCGTCGCCGTCAGCGGCGCCACTGTCAGCGACAGCCCGAGCGCGAACACGACGAGCGCCGGCAGCAGCTCCGTCCAGTAGTCGAGGCGGGTCGGCAGCCGGACGAGCGCGAGCACCGACGCGGCCGCGAGCAGCGGCCCCGCCGCCATGAACCAGCGCGGGCCGTGGCGCGCCGAGAGGCGCCCCGCGACGCGGGAGAGCAGGAAGAGCCCGATCGTCACCGGCAGCGTGGCGAGGCCCGCCCGGAAGGGCGAGTAGCCGGCGAGCTGCTGCAGGAACAGCGCGAGGAAGAAGCCCCACGCGGAGAGCCCTCCGTAGACGGCGAGCGTCTCGACGTTCGTGACGCTGAAGTTGCGCTTCCGAAACAGCTGCAGCGGCAGCATCGGCTGCTCGGCGCGCGCCTCGTAGACGACGAAGAGCGCGAGCAGCGCGGCGCCGCCCGCGATCGCGCCGGGAACGGCCGGGTCGCGCCAGCCGAGGCGCGGCTGCTCGATGAAGCCGAACACGAGCCCGCCCAGACCGAGCGCGCACATCGCCGCGCCCGCGACGTCGATCCGCGGTCGCTCCGTCGCGCCGCCGTCGCGCGGCACGGCGAGCAGCACGATCGCGAGCGTGACGAGAGCGACGGGGACGTTGAGCAGGAAGATCACGCGCCAGCTCCAGGCGCCGATCAGCCAGCCGCCGAGCAGCGGCCCCGCCACCGTCGAGATCCCGCTCCACGCCGTCCACGTGCCGATCGCCGCGCCGCGCTCGGCCCCGGAGTAGAGCCCCGTGATCACGGCGAGCGACGACGGCGTGAGCAGCGCGCCCGCGACTCCCTGCACGCCGCGGAAGACGATCAGCGTCGTCGGGTCGGGCGCCGCCGCGCAGAGCGCCGACGCCACCCCGAACGCGGCGACGCCGAGAGCGAACACCCGGACGCGGCCGAACAGGTCGCCGAGCGAGCCCCCGATGAGAATCAGCGAGCCGAGCGTCAGCAGGTAGGCGTCCACGACCCACTGCTGCGCGGCCAGCCCGCCGCCGAGGTCGCGCTGGATCGCGGGCAGCGCCACGTTCACGACGGTCGCGTCGACGAACACGATCGAGGAGCCGAGGATCGCCGCCAGCAGAACGGCCCGCTTCGCCCGCGACGCCGACGGGGCGTGAAGCTCTGGCTGCTCCGCCGTCACCGGCGCGCGAGCACGGGGGCGGAGACGACGGGTCGTATCATCCTCGGATCCTACGGCTCCGTACTCGGCCGCAGCCGGATCCGCGCCACGTCGGATGTCGACGAAGCGCCGGCGCGGCACGCTGGAGGCGATGAGCCAGACGCCCCTCGTGACGATTCTGCCGACGCTCCTCGCCGGCTGGCTGATGGTGGTCGCCGGTCTCGGCAAGCGCAGGCTCGAGCTGCGGCCCCGCGCGTGTCCGCGGTGCGGCCACCGTCGCTGCTGCTGCGCGTCGCGGCGCTGAGATCGGTACGCGCGGCTCCCGCGGCCGAGGTTCTGCTCTTCCCGCGGGATAGCGACGCGGAGAAGGCCGGCTTCCCGTTCGGCGGCGACGACGACGCCGCGACCTTGCTCACGCGACGCGTGCTCGGCCTCTTCGCTGTCGTCGAGCAGCTTCGCCGCGCGCGCCCGCGCGACCGCCGCGCCGTCCGCGCGGGCCATGTCCCCTGACCCGGTCAGGGGACATGGCCCTTCTGGGCGCGTGCGGGGAGGGAGCCGCTAGGAGGGTTGCGTGCCGAGGGTGACGGTGAGCTGCTTCGTCGTCCCGTTGCGGTCGACGGTGAGCGTGACCTTGTCGCCGGGGGAGTGCCGCGCGAGGATCGAGGTGAGATCGTCGGTGCCGCTGATGCTCGCGCCGTCGACGGCGGTGATCACGTCGCCTGCCTGGAGCCCGGCCTTGGCGGCGGGCGAGTCGGCGACGACCGAGGTGACGCGCGCGCCGGCGCCGGTCGTCGCGTCGGCGATCGTGACGCCGAGATACGCGTGCTTGACCGTCCCCCCGGCGATCAGCGTGCTCGCGACGTTCTTCACCGAGTCGATCGGGATCGCGAAGCCGACGCCGTCGTTGCCGCCCGAGTCGCTCTCGATCTGCGCGTTGACGCCGATCACCTTCCCGGTCGCGACGTCGATCAGCGGGCCGCCCGAGTTGCCGTGGTTGATCGCGGCGTCCGTCTGGATGGTGCCCGCGATCGAGAAGCGGTTCGGGGCGGTGATCGTGCGGTTGATCGCGCTGACGATCCCCGCCGTCATCGTCCCGGGCAGGCCGAACGGGCTGCCGATCGCGACGACTTGCTGCCCGGGCTGGACGCCGGCGGAGCTGCCGAGCGCGAGCGGGTGCAGCTGCGACGCGGGCACGTCGACCTTGATCACGGCGATGTCGGTCGACTTGTCGACGCCGACGAGCGTCGCCTTCACCCGCTTGCCCGACTGGAAGCGGACGGTGATGGAGGTGGCTCCGTCGACGACGTGCTGGTTCGTGACGATGTCGCCCTTCGTGTCGATCACGAAGCCGGAGCCCTCCGACTGCGTCTGCTGCCTGCCGGGGAAGCCGAACGCGTCGGGGGCGGTCGCGTCGACGGTGATGTCGACCACGCCGGGGGTCGCTTGCTTGTAGATCTGCGTCAACGGCGTGGCCGTCGCCTTGGCCGCGGTGGACTGCGCGGGGACGATGGCGGTCGGCACCGCCTGCGTCGCAGAGCCGCCGCCGTTCGAGTCGTTCGTGAGCGCGTAGACGCCGGCTCCCGTCCCGGCGCCGATCGCGGCCGCCGCGACGAGCGGCGCGCCGCGCCGCAGGAGGCGGTGGGCGAGGGAGTCAGGGTTCATCTGGTCGATCTCTCCTTCTGGGCGTGTGCCCCTATCGTGCCCATTCCATCTAGGAACGAGATGAGAGCCTCGTGAGCGTTCTGTTAGAGGCGCGCGGGCGAGTGGAGGGGCTCGAGCCGCGCCGCCGCGCTGCCCGCCCTCGCCCCGGCCGCGCCCGCGAGCGGCGGAAGGGCCCCGGCGCGGGGGACCCTTCCGCTGCAACGCCCGGGCTACGATGGCGGTCTCGTGCTCGCCGTCGCACTCGCCGCGGCCACGGTCGCCGGGAAGCCCGACCCGCGCCGGTTCCTGCGGGTCGACGCGAGCGCCCGCGTCGTCGAGGTGACGCTCGTCGCCGGCTACGACGCCACCAACAACGGCTTCGACTTCGACGGCTACGCGCGCGGGGAGCTGATGGTGACCGTGCCGCTCGGCTGGCGCGTGCGGGTCACGTGCACGAACCGGGGCGCGCTGCGCCACTCGTGCGCGGTCGTCCGGGGCCCGCTGGCGAGAAGGCCGGCTTTCCCGGGCGCCGCCACCCCGCAGCCGCTCCAGGGCCTCGCCCACGGCCGCACCGCCCGCTTCTCCTTCCGCGCCTCGCGCACCGGGGTCTTCCGCTTCGCCTGCCTCGTCCCCGGCCACGAGCAGGCGCGCATGTACGACGTGCTGAAGATCGTGAAGCGCGGCGAGCCGAAGGTCGAGGACCTCCGCGCCCGGTAGGAGCGCCGGCGGGAGGCTCAGACGAGCGGGTCGAGCGCCGCCGCCACGCTCATCCGGCGAGGAGTCCCGGTCACGCGCCTCCGCCCGAGCGGCGGCGAACGAGCACCGTCCAGTAGACGCCGATCGCGACGAGCAGGGCGATGGGCAGCGCCCAGGAGAGGATCGCGCCGGCGAGGAAGTGCGAGGCGATCACGTCCATGAGAGCTCCTCGGGTCGGGGCTCGGCGGCCGGCGCACCGGGGCCGGGCTCGAGCCAGCGGTAGACGAAGAAGACGGCGGCGACGAGGTACGGGAGCGAGCCGGGCACCCACATCACGCCGGCCGCCACCTGCTGGTCGCCGAGCGCGCTCAGGCCGCCCGGGCGGTGCGGCAGCGACGCGTAGGCGGCGTAGAGCGGCGTGGACGCGTACGCGAGCACGAGCGCGAGCACCCATCCCGGCAGGCAGGCGAGCGCGAACCAGGCGGCGCGACGGAGGTGGTCGACCCGGGCTCGCACGGGCGGCGCCTCGAGCAGCGGCCCCCAGAAGAGGAGCGCGGTGCCGACGAACGAGAGGTGCTCGAGCACGTGGACGGCGCCGCTCTCGATCGCGGCGTCGTAGAGGGCGGGCAGGTGCCAGACGGCGAGCGCGGCGCTCATCGCCGCGAGCGCGACCGGGGGCCGAGCGAGCGTGCGTCCGGCGAGGCGGAGCCATGCGGTGGAGCGGCCGTGGGCGAGCCCGCGCGCGGCCGCGCGCCTCGCCGTGGGCGGGAACGGCATCCACATCCGCGGCCACGGCCGCCCCAGCAGGAGCAGCGGCGGCGCGACGGTGAGCAGCAGCACGTGCTGGGTCATGTGCATCGCGAACGACCGGTCGGCGAGCGTGTCGACCGGCGGCTCGAGCGCCGCGAGCAGGACGAGCACCCCGCTGTAGAAGGCCGCGTCGCGCCGGCGCCGGCCCCTGCCCGCTCCCCCGACGCGTCCGTGGCCGCCGAGCGCGTACAGGGCGGCTGCCGCGACGCAGACGAGGAGCGGCGGCGCCGACACGGGCTACAGGAGGTAGAGAACGATCCAGGTGAGGACGACGATCCCCGCCAGGAAGGCCCAGTAGAAGCTCAGCGCCTCGAGCTCGGCGCGGATGAGCGAGACCGGGTCGCGGATGTCCGCGCCGCTGCGGTACGGGTCGCCGGACGCCTCGCCGGGCGCCACCTCGGTCGTGCCGGCGGCGAAGCCGCGGTAGCGGTACGAGGTGGCGAGCACCATCTCGAGCCAGACCATCGTCCCCAGCACGAACAAAAACAGGAACGCCGTCCACCCGAAGTAGACGCTCGCGAAGCCGCCGTCGCTCGGGCCGAAGCTCTGCTGCGTCCAGGCGATCGCCTGGAGCACGAGCGCCGCCGCCCCGAGCAGGAGCGCCGCGAGGCCCTTGCGGCGCCACTCGGGGCGGCGGCCCGCGCGGTGGTCGGCCAACCCGCGTTGGACGAGGATCGCGCTCACGGCGACGCAGGCGGTGACCACCGTTCCCCACGCGATCGAGGCGTCCACCCCTCTTGGCTTCCACATGGCGCCGCTCGCCAGCGAGCGGAGGTAGAAGTAGGCGAAGACGAAGGAGAGGAAGAAGAACGCCGTCGCGCTCGCGAGCAGGTGCGCGGCGGCGACGAGGTTGCGCCCGAGCAGCTCCGGCGGCTCGCCCTCGACGACGGCGTAGTCGGTGCTCTCCTGCGCGAGCGGGGCGCTGCTCATGGCCGCCTCAGCTCCTCCCTGCGGGTGCGCCCGCCGGCGCCACGACGGGGGCCGGCGCCTCGCCGTAGCCGTACGGATCGCTCGAGAAGACGGGGATCCGGTCGAAGTTGTGCACCGGCACCGGCGAGGGGAGCTGGAACTCGATCGACTTCGACCGCCACGGGTTCGCCTCCGCCGGCACCTTCGCGAAGGCGAGCGAGTAGACGAGGTTGAAGAGGAAGAGCAGCAGGCTCGCCCCGAGGCAGAACGCCGAGACGGACACCCAGTCGTTCAGGAACTGGAGCCCCTGCGGGTAGGTGACGACGCGCCGCGGCTGGCCGAGGAACCCGGCGGCGAAGAGCGGCATGAACGTCGAGTTGAAGAAGAGGAACATCGTCCAGAAGTGGATCTTCCCGAGCCGCTCGTTGAGCTGGAAGCCGGTCATCTTCGGCACCCAGTAGTAGATGGCGGCGAAGAACGCGAACACGAGCCCGCCCATGATCGTGTAGTGGAAGTGGGCCATCGAGAAGAAGCTGCCGTGGGTCGTCACGTCGCTCGGGACGTCGGAGAGAAAGACGCCGGAGAGCCCGCCGAGCAGGAAGTTGAAGAACCAGGCGAGGCAGAAGAGCATCGGCACCGAGTAGCGGATCCGCCCGCGCCAGAGGGTCATCATCCCGCAGACGAAGGTGAAGCCGGTCGGGATCGAGATCAGCTCGGTGGAGAGCATGTAGAACGGCCGCAGGTCGCCGTTGATCCCGCTCACGAACAGGTGGTGCTGCCAGACGAGCCACGAGAGGAGCGTCACGCCGAGCAGCCCGGCGACCGCGAGCCGGTAGCCCCAGAGCGGCTTGCGGGCGAACACGGGCAGCAGCTCGAGCACGATCGCGAAGCCCGGCAAGGCGAGGATGTACACCTCCGGGTGGCCGAACACCCAGAAGAGGTTCTCGTACAGGTAGTTGCTGCCGCCCGCCCCGGCGACGAAGAAGCTCGTCTGCGCCGTGCGGTCGAGCGCCTCCATCGAGAGCGTGGCGACGAGCACCGGCGCCGCGAGCACCATCAGGGTCGAGGTCGAGAGCACCCCCCAGACGAAGATCGGCAGTCGCGTCCAGGTCAGCCCGGGCGCGCGCATCGTCACGATCGTCGCGATCATGTTCAGCCCGAGCAGCGTCATCGAGATCCCGACGAGGGCGAAGAAGAGGATGTAGTTGTCCATCCCCGGGTTCGCCTCGTTGGCGAGCGGCACGTAGCCCGTCCAGCCGGTCGGGAAGCCGCCGAAGAAGATCGTCGTCTCGAGGATCGCCCCTGCCGCCATCAGCAGCCAGAAGGTGAGCGCCTCGATGCGCGGGAACGCCATCCGGCGGGCGCCGATCATGATCGGGACGAGGTAGTTGCCGAACGGGCCCAGGATCCCGCTCGTCATCATCCCCATCATCATCGTCCCGTGCAGGCCGACGAGCGTCAGGTACGTGCCCGCCGGGAACGCCTGGTGGTTCGGGCGCAAAAGCTCGAAGCGGATGAGCATCGCGTTCAGGCCGCCGATGAAGAAGAACAGCCCGATCCCCCACAGGTACTGGATGCCCACGACCTTGTGGTCGGTGCAGAGGCTGAAGTAGCGGCCGATCCCCTCCGTCTCCTTCTCGCGCAGCGACGGCGGGTAGCCGCGCAGCCGGGCCAGCGGGTAGTTGAGGAAGCCGAGGCCCGCGAGGAAGCCGACGACGCCGCCCAGGTAGGCGAGGAAGACCGAGAGCTCGTTGTAGTCGACGTCGGCGAAGTAGTCGAGGCTCGGGCCGACGATCGCGCGCGCGCCGAACCAGCCGGCGTACCAGCCGCCGACGCCCAGCACGATCGCCGTCAGCAGGTTGAAGCCGACCAGGCGTCGCCACAGGGGCGCGCGGAGCGTTGCGGCCATCGTCGTCATCCAGCCCTCCTCTGCGGCTCGGGCAGGTAGGTGTGCGAGTACGCGGGCATGTACTTGGCGACCGGGGCGAAGTTCTTCCGCTCGCTCGCCGCCCAGCGGGAGAAGTCGGCGGCGTCGACCACCAGGCCGTTGTTGAACATGTAGCCGTGCCAGAGTCCGCACAGCTCGGCGCAGCGGACGTGGAAGACGCGAGGCCCCTTCGTCTCCACGTAGGCGACGTTGTCGACGCCGGGGTTCGCGTCCGCCTTCACGCCGAGCTCGTAGGCCCAGAACGAGTGGACGGCGTCGAGCGAGGTGACGTGGAGCGCGACGTCGGTGTGGGCGGGCAGCACGAGCTGCGCGCTCTCCAGCCCGCCGAGCGACGGGTAGCGGTACGTGAACTGCCACTGCTGCGCGATCACCTGCACCTCGAGCTTCTTCTTCGTGCCGCCTGGCTCGGCGATCGGGCTCGGGCCCTGGCCGCCGCCGGCGCCCGTCTCCAGCAGCTCGAACGTGCCGAAGCCGGCGAGCCCGAGGACGATCAGGCCGGTCGCCGCCACCCAGAGCGCCTGGACGCGCGGCTCGTTGCGCAGCGGCGGCCCGTCGAGCGCGGCCTCGCCCGCCTGGGCGCGGAAGCGCGTCAGCGCGTAGGCGAAGAAGACGACGAGCAGGCAGAGGATCGGCGTGATCACGGCCGTCATCACCTGGTTGTCGAAGACCTGCTGACTCGCCTCGTCGCTGCCGTTGCCGGGCGGGATCGCGGGGCCGAGGAAGACGGCCACGAGCGGCGTCGCGATCACGCTCAGCACGAGCCACGCGACGATCACCCGGCGGGCGTGGTTGACCGGCTCGGCGGCCGCCGCGGAGATACCGGGCCCCGCGGACATCAGACGACGTCCAGGAAGCCGTCCATGTAGCCGATCGTCTGCATCGGACCGCCGAAGCCGGTGATCCAACCGGCCGCGCAGGGCACGAAGCACTGCCAGCGGTAGTGCCCGGGCTTCCCGGTGTGGAAGGTGAACGTCTCGGTGCGGTGGGCCATCGAGAGCGAGCACGGCGCGTAGCCGCACTGGTTCCTCGCGTCGTCGGGCACCGGCGCGACCGGCACGATCAGCCCGAGCTGGGGGACCGCGAAGGTGTGCGAGGCCTCGTCCGGCGGCAGGACGGCGAGCGGCTTGCCGTCCACGACGATGCGGTTGCCGTCCACGCCCTGCGGCCGGGCGAGGAACGGGTTGCGCAGGCCGCTCGCGCCGTCGAAGTTGTAGATCGTCACGTGGACGGTCGCGTGCGCCGGCAGGCGCCACACCGTCTCGCGGCGCCACTTCCCGCTCGCGTCCCGGACGAGGAAGGACACCCAGTCGGGGTTCGGGCTCAGCGCCGGCCCGACGGCGGCCACCGTCTGGATGGTCAGGTCGACCACCGGATGCGCGCCGCCCGTCTTCACCGGCACCGTGTAGGTGGGCGAGCCGGCCTGCGTCGTCAGCTTCGAGACGTAGAAGCCGATGAGGACGCCGGCGGCGACGACTCCCGCCACGGCGAGCGCGAGCTTCCCAGTGACCGAGCGCATCCGAGGCAACCTCTATCGCACGGCGATCTGAATCGTGCGGAAGATGACGAAACTGTCATGCGCCTGTCATTTACAGGTCACCTCCCCGGCGGTACATTCGTGCGGCGGGGCTCGCGAATCGGGGAGCGATGCGAATCCTTGTCATCGAGGACGAGCGCCGGATCCAGGCCTTCCTCACCCGGGGCCTCGAGGCGGAGGGCTACACCGCCGTCGCGGCGGACAGCGGCCCCGACGGGCTCGCGCGCGCGATCGCCGAGCACTGGGACCTCGTCGTGCTCGACCTGCTCTTACCGGGCATGAGCGGGCTGCAGGTGCTGCGCGAGCTCCACCGCGAGCGCCCGCAGCTCCCGGTCGTGATCCTGTCGGCGCGCGCCGACCTGCAGACGAAGCTGCGCGGCTTCGAGCTCGGCGCGACCGACTACGTGTCGAAGCCGTTCTCGCTCGACGAGCTGCTCGCCCGGATCCGCGTCCAGCTCCGCAGCGCCGTGGGGGTCGAGGACGAGCACGTGCTCCAGGCGGGGCGCGTCGTGCTCGACCTCGCGCGGCGGCAGGCGCGGATCGGGGAGCTCGTGACGAACCTCTCCGACCGCGAGTTCCGCCTCCTCCACCACCTGCTCCTCCACGCCGGCGAGGTGATCAGCCGCGAGCGGCTCCTCGCCGAGGTGTGGGGCTACGGCTTCGATCCGGGCTCGAACGTCGTCGACGTCTGCGTGCGCCGGCTGCGGCAGAAGCTCGGTCCCGACGCTCCGATCGAGACGGTGCGGAATGCCGGCTACCGACTGGCTACGACGTAACGCCGTCGAGGCGGCGTGGGTGCTGTTCGCCGTGGCGAACCTCGCCGCGATGGTCGCCTGGCCGAGCTGGGAGACGATCCCGTTCCACCTTCTCTGGATCAGCCTGACGCTCGTCTACGGCTTCCGCGTCTGGTCGCCGGCGGTGATGAGCGCCGTCCTGGGGGCGGTGATTCTCGCCACCGGCGCGAGCATCCTGAGCGACGCGTTCGAGGGCAGCCAGCTCTGGGGGGAGCTGTTCGAGGTGCCGCTGATGAGCGCGATGTTCCTCGCGATGGTCTGGCATGCGCGGCGGCGTCAGGCGGCGCTCGCGGAGCTGCAGGGCGTCGCCGAGATGCGGGCGTCGCTGCTCGATCGGCAGGAGCGCTTCCTGCACGACGCCTCGCACGAGCTGCGCACGCCGGTGACGATCGCGCGCGGCCACCTCGAGCTGCTGCGCTGGGAGGTGTCGGACGCGCCCGAGCTGGAGGTGGCGCTCGACGAGCTCGGCCGGATGGAGCGGATCGTCGACCGGCTGCTCTTGCTCGCCAAGGCGGAGCAGCCCGACTTCGTCAAGCCGGTCGACGTCGACCTGGAGGCGTTCCTCTCCGACGTCTTCATGCGCTGGTCGGAGGTCGCGCCGCGCGCGTGGCGGCTCGAGCTCGGCGTCGGCGGCTCGCTTCGGGCCGATCCGGAGGCGCTGCGCACCGCGCTCGACGCGCTGCTCGAGAACGCGGTCAAGTACACCGAGCCGGGCGACGCGATCGAGTTGCGCGCGCGGGGGGAGCCCGGCGGCGTGACCGTCGAGGTGGCGGACGACGGCTGCGGCGTCCCCTCCGAGGCGCTGCCGCGGATCTTCGACCGCTGGGCGCGGGCGGACGGGGCGCGGACGCGCGAGCAGGGCGGAGCCGGGCTCGGGCTCGCGATCGTCGCCGCGATCGCCCGCGCGCACGGCGGGCGCTGCACGGTCGAGCCGCGCCCGCGCGGCGTGACGTTCGCGCTCCACCTGCCGTCGCTCGCCGCCGGAGCCCCCGCTCCGGCCCCGCCGTCGCTCGCCCCGGACGCCGACGCGGCGGCGGGCTTCGCGGGGGCATAGGCCCGGCCTGCCGCCGCGCTCGCGTGGCGGGCGCTACGCCTCGTCCAGGGCCTCTCGGAGCGAGGCGACGTAGGCGCGCAGCGCGGACGGACCCTCTTCCGCGGCTTGCAGGGCGCGCGAGCCGACGACGATCCCGTCGGCGAGGCCGGCGACGGCGTGCGCGTGGTCGGGCGTGGAGATGCCGAAGCCGGCGTAGAGCGGCGCGCTCGTCAGGCGGCGGGCGCGCTCGACGAGGCCGGGGAGCGCGGGCGAGACCTCGCCGCGGGCGCCGGTCGTTCCGGCGAGCGTGACGAGGTAGAGCCAGCCGTCGGTCAGCTCGCCCGCGAGCCGGATGCGCTCGTCGGTCGAGGTCGGCGCTACGAGCTGGACCCGTCGCAGCTCGGGACGCTCGCCCGCGGGCAGGTCGGCCACGATCAGGCTCGTCGCGCCGGCGGCGCGCGCGTCCTCGGCCAGCCGCTCCCAGCCGTACGCCTCGAAGATCGAGGAGTAGGTCATCGGGACGAGCGGCGTGTCCGGGACGAGCTCGCGCGTGCGCGCGAGCACCTCGAGGCAGGCGCGGGTGCGCATCCCGCGCGCGAGCGCGCGCTCGGCGGCGCGGCGGATCACGGGCCCGTCGGCCAGCGGGTCGGAGAAGGGGAAGCCGAGCTCGACCACGTCCGCGCCTCCCTCCACGGCGGCGCGCGCGAGCTCCGGCGTCTCCGGCTCGCTCATCAGGTAGACGACGAGCGCCTTCCTCACAGCCGGACCGCCTCCGGGCTTTGTAACAACGTGTTACTTGCCATCGGGCCGCAGTGCCGCCAACGCCTCAGCGAGATCCTTGTCGCCGCGGCCGCTCAAGCCCACGACGACGAGCTCCGCGTCGAGGTCGCGGGCGCGGGCGAGCGCGTGCGCGGGCTCGAGCGCGGGGATGATCCCCTCCGTGCGGGCGAGGTCGCGGAACGCCGCGAGCGCCTCCTCGTCGGTGGCGGTCACGTACTCGGCACGGCCGCTGTCGCGCAGGTAGGCGTGCTCGGGGCCGACGCCCGGGTAGTCGAGGCCGGCGGAGATCGAGTGCGCGTCCGCGATCTGGCCGTCCTCGTCGGCCAGCACGCTCGAGCGCGCGCCGTGGAGGACGCCGGTGCGGCCGCTCCGAAGCGACGCCGCGCCCGCCGCCTCGACGCCGACGAGCCGCACCTCCGGGTCGTCGAGGAAGCCGTGGAAGATCCCGATCGCGTTCGACCCGCCGCCGACGCAGGCGACCACCGCCTCCGGCAGCCGGCCCTCCGCCGCCAGCACCTGCTCGCGCGCCTCGCGGCCGATCACCGACTGCAGCTCGGCCACGAGCTCGGGGTAGGGCGCCGGGCCGACGCAGGAGCCGATCAGGTAGTGCGTCGTCTCGACGTTCGTGATCCAGTCCCGGATCGCCTCGCTCGTCGCCTCCTTCAGCGTCCGCGTCCCGAAGTCGACGGCGCGCACCTCCGCGCCGAGCAGCCGCATCCGCTCGACGTTGGGTCGCTGGCGGCGCATGTCCTCCTCTCCCATGTAGACCACGCACTGCAGGCCGAAGCGCGCGCACACGGTCGCCGAGGCGACCCCGTGCTGGCCCGCCCCCGTCTCGGCGACGATGCGCCGCTTGCCGAGCCGGCGTGCGAGCACCGCCTGGCCGAGCGCGTTGTTCAGCTTGTGCGCGCCCGTGTGCAGGAGGTCCTCGCGCTTGAGGTAGATCCGCTTGCCGGGCGCGAACCGCTCCGCGAGCGTCAGCGGCGTCGGTCGGCCCGCGTAGGTGGTCGCGAGCTCGTGCAGCTCCGCGCGGAAGCGCTCGTCGGCGAGCGCCTCCCGCCAGCCGCGCTCGAGCTCCTCCAGCGCGGGGATGAGCGTCTCGGGGACGAACCGCCCGCCGTAGACGCCGAACGAGCCGACCCGAGCCTCGGTCACCGGGCCGCCTCGACGAACGCGCGCACCAGCTCGTGATCCTTGCGGCCCGGCTCGCGCTCGAGCCGCGACGCGGCGTCGACCGCCCACGGGCGCACCCTCGCGACCGCCTCGGCCACGTTGTCGGGCCCGAGCCTCCCCGCGAGCACGAGGCGATCCTCGACCGCCGCCGCCCGCTCGAGGTGCGCCGGGTCCTCGCGCTCCCACGGCAGGTCGACCACCGTCGCCACCCGCTCGCCCTCCCGCAGCAGCGTCGCGTTCCGGCCGCGCACGGTCCCCGGCTCCGCCTCGTAGAGCTGGACGAGGTCGGCGCCCGCGTCCTCGGGCTCGCCGACGAACACCGCGACCGAGAGCGCCGTGTCCGGCACGTCGAGCACCGCCTCGGCGCGGCGCGGCGAGCCCTCGACGAAGACGAAGCCGACGAGGTCCGCGCCCGCGGCGAGCGCCGCGTCGACGTCCTCCTGGTTCGTCATCCCGCAGACCTTGACGAGCGGGCGGGAGAGCAGCTCGCGTAGCTTCGCGGCGGGGTCGGGGGCCTGCATGAGGGCGGTGCCGACGAGGATCGCGTCCGCGCCGGCGAGCTCGGCGGCCGCGCCCTGCGCGCGCGTCGCGATCGCGCTCTCGGCGATCACGAGGTGATCGCCTCGGCGCGCCGCACGCGCCACGAGGTTCAGCTGACCCGTTCGATCGACGTGGAAGGTGGAGAGGTCCCGTGCGTTGAGCCCCACGATCGGTGCCCTCAGCTCGATCGCGCGCTCGAGCTCGTCGTCGTCGTGGGCTTCGACGAGGGTGTCGAGGCCGAGTTCCTCCGCCGTGCGCATCAGCCTGGCGCACGTCGCGTCGTCGAGGTTGCGGAGGATGAGGAGAGCGGCGTCCGCGCCGGCGCGGCGCAGCTCCGCGAGCTGCGCCTCCTCCTCGAAGAACCCCTTCGCGAGCAGGGGCACGTCGGTCGCGGCGCGGGCGGCGCGCAGGTCGTCGAGCGAGCCGCCGAAGCGCTCGTCCACGAGCACGGAGATCGCCGCGGCGCCGCTCGCCGCGTACGCGGGCACGACCTCCTCGACGCGCGCGTCCGAACGGATGTCGCCGACAGAGGGCGAGCGGCGCTTGAACTCGGCGATGGCGGCCAACCCGGGCCGGGAGAGCGCCTCGGCGAACCTCATCCGCGACCCCCGCTTCCCGTTGGGGATCCGTGACGCTCTCGCCACGGTGTCTGACACCGGGACAGGCCACGCGCGACGTGGCGGCCCGCGGCGGAGCCGCCGGAAAGGCCGCCGTGCAGGCACGTTCCGCGTGACGGTTCGGTCACGCTCTCGTACGCACGTCTGACACCTGGACATGTCCGCGAGAGACACGCGCTCACGGCGTCGCGTCCTCCTGCGAGAAGGCGACGAGCTCCTCGAGCCGGGCGGCGGCGGCGCCGGAGTCGATCGCCTCGCGGGCCCGCGCGATCCCCTCGCGCAGGCTCTCCGCGTGGCCCGCGGCGGCGAGCCCGCCGGCGGCGTTCAGGATCACCGCCGAGCGGTGCGCGCCGCCGTCGACGCCCGTGAGCACCGCGCGCAGGGCCGCCGCGTTCGCCCGCGGGTCGCCGCCGCGCAGCTCGGCCGGGTCGCAGCGCTCGATCCCCAGCTCGAGCGGGTCGAGCTCGTACTCGCGCACCCGGCCGTCCGCGACCTCGCAGACGAGGTTCGGGCCGCACGGCGAGAGCTCGTCGATCCCGCCCGCGCCGTGCACGACGTAGGCGCGCGTCGCGCCGAGCCGGACGAGCGCCTCGGCCAGGGTGCGCGTCAGCTCGGGCGCGTAGACGCCGAGCACGAGCGCGCGCGCCCCGGCGGGGTTCGTGAGCGGGCCGAGCACGTTGAACACGGTGCGCGTCGCCAGCTCCCGGCGCACGGGCGCCGCGTGCCGCATCGCCGGGTGGTGCGCCTGCGCGAACAGGAAGCCGAAGCCGAGCTCGTCGATCGAGCGCTCGATCCGCTCCGGCGGCAGCTCGAGCCGGAAGCCGAGCGCCTCGAGCACGTCGGCGGCGCCGCTCGCCGACGAGGCCGCCCGGTTGCCGTGCTTCGCGATCGCCGCGCCCGCCGCCGCCGCGACGAGCGCAGCCGCGGTGGAGATGTTGTAGGTGCCCGCGTTGTCGCCGCCGGTGCCGACGATGTCGACGAGGTCGCGCCGCCCCGGCGAGACGCGGAGGGCGTGCTCCCGCATCGCCTCCGCGCAGCCGGCGATCTCGTCCGCGGTCTCGCCCTTCGCCCGCAACGCGACGAGGAAGCCCGCGATCTGGGCCGGTGTCGCGGCGCCCTCCATGATCTCGCGCATCGCCGCCCGCGCCTCGTCGCACGTCAGGTCGCGACCCTCGAGGAGCCGCGAGAGTGTCCGCTGGATCGCGCTCGCTCCGGTCACAGCCTGCCCTCGAGGAAGTTGCGGGCGAGCGCGGGCCCGTCCGGGGTCAGCACCGACTCGGGGTGGAACTGCACGCCGACGATCGGCAGCTCGCGGTGTCGGACGGCCATCACCTCGCCGTCCTCGGCGAACGCGGTCGGCTCGAGCGCGTCGGGCAGCCGCGTCGCCGCGAGCGAGTGGTAGCGGCCCGCCGGGAAGGGATCCGGGAGCCCGGTGAAGAGGCCGGAGCCGTCGTGGCGCACCGGGGTCGCCTTGCCGTGGACGAGCTCGCGCGCGTAGCCGACCTCGCCGCCGAGCACCTCGACGATCGCCTGGTGGCCGAGGCAGACCCCGAGCGTGGGCGTCGTCGGTGCGAGCCGCGCCAGGATGGCAGGCGTCTCCCCGGCTGCGCCCGGCCTCCCGGGGCCGGGGGAGACGACGAGGTGGGAGGGAGCGAGCCGCTCCGCCTCATCGGCGTCGATCTCGTCGTTCCGCCGCACCGTCACCTCCGCTCCGAGCGACGCGAAGAGGTGCGCGAGGTTGTAGGTGAACGAGTCGTAGTTGTCGACGAGCAGGATCACGGCTGCGCCTCCGCCAGGTCGATCGCCGCCTCGAGCGCGCGCAGCTTGCTCAGGCACTCCTCGTGCTCGGCGGCCGGGTCGGAGTCGGCGACGATGCCGCTCCCCGCCTGCAGGTGGGCGACGCCGTCCCGGAGGACGAGCATGCGGATGGCGATGCACGTGTCGAGCGTCCGCTCGGCCGGCAGCACGTAGCCGACGGCGCCCGCGTAGACGCCGCGCCGGTAGCCCTCGAGCTCGGAGACGATCTGCATCGCCCGCACCTTCGGCGCGCCCGAAACGGTGCCGGCGGGGAAGCAGGCGCGCAGCAGCTCGAACGGCGTGCACTCCTCGCGCAGCTCGCCGACGACCTCGGAGACGAGGTGCGTCACGTGCGAGTAGCGCTCCGCGGTCATGAACCGCTCGACGCGCACCGAGCCGGGGACGCAGACGCGCGAGAGGTCGTTGCGAGCGAGATCGACGAGCATCACGTGCTCGGCCCGGTCCTTCTCGGAGGAGAGCAGCGTCTCGGCGTCGCGCTCGCCCGGCGCGATCGTGCCGGCGATCGGGTTCAGCGCCGCGCGGACGCCCTCGCACTTCACGAGCGTCTCCGGCGAGCTGCCGACGAGCGCGAGGCGATGGCTGGAAGCGCCGGCGGCGGAGCCGCCGACGCCCGGCCGGCAAACCCCGTCGCCTTCGGCTCCGGTGGCCAGCTCGAGCAGGAAGAGGTAGGGCGACGGGTTGATGCGGCGGAGCGCGCGGTACAGCTCGACCGCCGACGCCGAGGTGGGGCGGGTCGCGCGCTGCGAGACCACCACCTGGAAGACGTCGCCCTCGCGGATGTGCTCCTTCGCCCGCTCGACGCGGCGCAGGTGCTCGTCGCGGTCGGGCGTGCGGATGACGGGGCCGCGCTCGCCGGCGCCGCGCGGCGGCTCGGGTTGCGGCCCGGCGAGGAGCTCCGCCGCCTCGTCGGGGTCGCCGACGAGGGTGGTCGCGACGCCGGCGACGTGGTCGAAGCGGACGAGCAGCTCGGGCACCACGAACACGCTCTCCGGCAG
>JADGHP010000061.1 GCA_019683855.1 Thermoleophilia bacterium | reverse complement strand
CGAACTCGCCCTCGAGGAGCCGCAGCGCGAGCGGGTTCTCGACGAGCCGCTGGATCGCGCGCTTGAGCGGCCGCGCGCCGTACGCGGGGTCCCAGCCGGCCTCGGCGATCGCCTGCTTGGCCGCGTCGGTCAGCTCGAGGGAGATCCGCCGCTCGGCGAGCCGGCCGCGCAGCCGCTCGAGCTGCAGCTCGACGATCTCGCCGATCTGCTCGCGCGAGAGCGGCGAGAACTCGACGATCTCGTCGATCCGGTTCAGGAACTCCGGGCGGAAGTGCTCGCGCAACGCCGCCGCGCTGCGGATGTTCGAGGTCATGATCAGGACGGTGTTCCGGAAGTCGACCGTGCGGCCGTGGCCGTCGGTGAGCCGGCCGTCGTCGAGCACCTGGAGCAGCACGTCGAACACCTCCGCGTGCGCCTTCTCGATCTCGTCGAGGAGGATCACCGAGTACGGCCGCCGCCGCACCGCTTCGGTGAGCTGGCCGCCCTCGTCGTAGCCGACGTATCCCGGCGGGGCGCCGATCAGGCGGGCGACGGTGTGCCGCTCCTGGTACTCCGACATGTCGAGCCGCACCATCGCCCGCTCGTCGTCGAACATGAACTCGGCGAGCGCGCGCGCCAGCTCGGTCTTGCCGACCCCGGTCGGACCGAGGAAGATGAACGAGCCGATCGGACGGTTCGGGTCCTGGAGGCCGGTGCGCGCGCGCCGGAGCGCGTTCGCGACCGCCTCGACCGCCTCGTCCTGCCCGACGACGCGGCGGTGCAGCCGCTCCTCCATGTGCACGAGCTTCTGCGTCTCGCCCTCGAGCAGCCGGTCGACCGGGATGCCCGTCCAGCGCGCGACCACCGCCGCAACGTCGTCCTCGTCGACCTCCTCGCGAACGAGCGGCTCGCCCTCCGGTCGATTCGCTCGTTCGCTGAGCTCTCTCTCCAGTGAGGGAAGCTCTCCGTAGCGGATCTCCGCGACGCGCTGGAGGTCGCCGTTTCGCTCCGCACGCTCGGCCTCCACCTTCAGCTCGTCGATTCGGCGCGTGATCTCCTTGACGCGCTCGAGCTGCTCCTTCTCGCTCGCCCAGCGGGCGGCGAGCGCGTCCCGCGCCTCACGCGCCTCGGCCAGCTCGCGCTCGACCGGCGCCCGGACATCCTCGGACTCCTTCGCCATGGCCGCCAGCTCGATCTCGAGCTGCCGCACGCGCCGCTCCGCCTCGTCCAGCTCGACGGGCGAGGAGTCGATCTCCATCCGCAGCCGAGACGCGGCCTCGTCGACGAGGTCGATCGCCTTGTCGGGCAGGAACCGGTCGGAGATGTAGCGCTGCGAGAGCACGGCCGCCGCGACGAGCGCCGCGTCGCGGATGCGGACGCCGTGGTGGGCCTCGTAGCGCTCCTTCAGCCCGCGCAGGATCGCGATCGTGTCCGCGACCGACGGCTCGCCGACGTAGATCGGCTGGAAGCGGCGCTCGAGGGCGGCGTCGCGCTCGATGTGCTGGCGGTACTCGTCGAGCGTCGTCGCCCCGACGGCCCGCAGCTCGCCGCGGGCGAGCATCGGCTTGAGCATGTTCGCCGCGTCGACGGCGCCCTCGGCGGCGCCCGCGCCGACGATCGTGTGCAGCTCGTCGATGAAGACGATCAGCTGGCCCTCGGCGTTGCGGATCTCCTCGAGCACGGCCTTCAGCCGCTCCTCGAACTCACCGCGGTACTTCGAGCCGGCGAGCAGCGCGCCGATGTCGAGGGCCCACACGCGCTTGCCCTTGAGGCCCTCCGGCACGTCCCCGGCGACGATCCGCTGGGCCAGCCCCTCCACGATCGCGGTCTTGCCGGTGCCCGGCTCGCCGATCAGGACGGGGTTGTTCTTCGTGCGCCGCGAGAGCACCTGGATCACGCGCCGGATCTCCTCGTCGCGGCCGATGACCGGGTCGAGCTTGCCGCTCTCGGCCAGCTCGGTCAGGTCGCGGCCGAACTTCGCGAGCGCCTGGTAGGTGCCCTCGGGATCCTGCGAGGTCACGCGGCGGCCGCCTCGCACCTCCTCGATCCGCTCGAGCAGCGCGTCCCGCGGGACGACGTCGAGGGCGAGCAGCAGGTGCTCCAGGGACACGTACTCGTCCCCCATCCGCTTCGCCTCGTCGAAGGCGCGGTCGAGGACGCGCGCGAGCTGGGCGGAGGCCTGCGGCTGCTGCTGCGCCCCGGCGATGCGCGGCTTGCGCGCGAGCGTCGCCTCGGCCTGCGCCCGCAGGGCGTTGACGTCGGGGACGAGCTGGCGGGGGACCTCCTCGTCGAGCAGCGCGATCAGGAGGTGCTCGGGGTAGAGCTCGGGGTTGCCGTTCCGCCGTGCCAGCTCCTGGGCGGCGGCGACGGTCTGCTGGGACTTGATGGTGAGCTTGTCGAACTGCACTGGGCGTCACTCTCTCTGGGTCGGTCGGATGTCGGGGAGCCGCTCCTCGCGGTAGAGGACGAGGTCGCGGCGGTACTGCTTGTGCACCTTCTGCACCTCCTCGCGGAGCTGCTCCTGCAACCGCTCGATGCGCGCGTGGGCGCGGCGCAGCTCGTCCTCGAGCCGCAGCACGAGCTCCACGCCGGCGAGGTTGAGGCCGAGCTCGCCGGTGAGCCGCTGGATGATCCGCAGCCGCTCGACGTCCGCCTCCGAGTAGAGCCGGGTGCCGCCCGGGGTGCGCTTCGGGCGCACGAGCCCCTTCTGCTCGTACATCCGCAGCGTCTGCGGGTGCATGCCGACGAGCTCGGCGGCGATGCTGATCATGTAGATCGGGCGCTCGCGCGGGTCCATCAGCCGCTCACCTTCTGCAGCTCCTCGAGAAGCTCGCGCTCGCGCTTGCCGAGCCGCTTGGGCACCTGGATGCGGACGCGGGCGAGCACGTCGCCCCTACCCGAGCCGTTGAGCTTCGGCGCGCCGCGGCCCTTGATCCGGAGCAGCTTGCCGTCCTCGGAGCCGGCGGGGATCTTCAGCGACACCGTCCCGTCCGGGGTCGGCACCTGGACGCTGCCGCCGAGCGCGGCGGTCGGGAACGACACCGGCACCGAGACGACGAGGTCGTCGCCACGCCGCTCGTAGATCGGCGAGCGATCGACGCGCGTGACGACGATCAGGTCGCCCGCCGGCCCGCCGGCGGTGCCCGCCTCGCCCTTGCCCTTGAGGCGGATGCGGGTGCCGTCGCGCACGCCGGGCTTGATCTTCACGGTGTAGGTGCGGATGCGCCGCTGGCGGCCGCTGCCGTGGCAGGTCCGGCACGGCTTCTCGATCACGGTGCCGTTGCCGCGGCAGCGCGGGCAGGGCTGCGAGAGCGCGAACAGGCCCTGGCTCTCCGCCTTGACGCCGCGGCCGTTGCACTCCGGGCAGATCACGGGCGCCGTGCCCGGCTGGGCGCCGGTGCCGCCGCACTCCGAGCAGGCGACCGTCAGCTCGACGGGCACCTTGGCCTCCGCGCCGCGGAGCGAGTCCTCGAAGGAGAGGTGCACCTGCGCCTCGACGTCGTTGCCGCGCACCGGCTGACGCCGGCCGGCCCGGCCGGCGCGCCGCGTCCCGCCGAGCCCGCCGAAGAGCCCGCCGAAGAGGTCGCCGAGGTCGCCGAGGTCGAAGTCGCCGAGGTTGACGGTGGGCCCGGCGCCGGGACGCCCGTCCTCGGAGCCGAAGCGGTCGTACGCCCTGCGCTTCTCCTCGTCGGAGAGCACGTCGTAGGCGTGCTGCACCTCCTTGAACCGCTCCTCCGCGGCCTTGTCGCCCGGGTTCGCGTCCGGGTGGTAGCGCCGCGCCAGCCGCCGGTACGCCTTCTTGATCTCTTCCTGGGAGGCGGTGCGCGGCACGCCGAGCGTGTCGTACAGGCTCTTAGCCATCGTTCTCCTGCGGTTGCGGCTCGGGCGGCGGCTGCGGCGGCGCGGCCACGACCACGCGCGCGGGCCGCACGACGCGGTCTCCCAGCCGGTAGCCCTTCTGGATCACGTCGATCACCGAGCCCTCCTCGGCCTCGTCGGAGGGCTGCGTGAGGAGCGCCTCGTGGACGTGCGGATCGAACGGCCCGTCGGTCGCGATCGGCTCCACGCCGTGCCGTTCGAGCAGCGACGCGAGCGAGCGGTGGACGAGCCGCACCCCTTCCTCGAGTCGGGCCTCCTCGTGCTGCGCCGCGGCGTCGAGCGCCCGCTCGAGGTCGTCGAGGATCGGCAGCAGCTCAGCGATCAGCCGCTCGTTCGCGAGCGCGACCATCGCCTCCCGCTCGCGCGCGGCGCGCTTGCGGAAGTTGTCGAAGTCGGCCGCCGTCCGCTTCCAGCGGTCGATCGCCTCGTCGCGCTCCGCCTCGAGCGCCGCGATCCGCTCCGCGTCAGACGGGGCGGGCTCCGCGGAGCCCGCCTCCGCCTCGCCGGAGCGCTCGGGCGCGGGCTCGGCCTCTCGCTCCGAGGCCGGGCTTCCCTGGAAGCGCTCCTCGCTCACGAGGTCTTCGCCTCCTCGTCGACGACCTCGTACTCGCCTTCCTCGACCACCTCGTCCTCGGCGGAGCTGCCGCCGCCGGGCGCGGAGGCCTGCGCCTGCGCGGCCGCCTGCGCGTACACGGCTTCGGCGAGCTTGTGCGAAGCCTCCTGCAGCGCCTGCGTCTTCGCGCGGATGTCGGCGATGTCGTCGCCCTCGAGCGCCGCCCTAAGCTCCATGATCCGGCCCTCGATCGTCTGAGCCTCGGACTCCTCGAGCTTCGAGCGGTGCTCCTTGAGCGTGCGCTCGGTCTGGTAGGCGAGCGTCTCCGCCTGGTTGCGCGCGTCCGCGATCTCGCGCAGCCGGCGCGCCTCCTCGGCGTGCGCCTCGGCCTCGCGGATCATCTTCTGCACCTCCTCCTCGGAGAGGCCGGAGCCGCCTTCGATCCGGATCTGCTGCTGGTTGCCGGTGCCGAGATCCTTGGCGGTCACGTGGATGATCCCGTTGGCGTCGATGTCGAAGGTGACCTCGATCTGCGGCATGCCGCGGGGCGCCGGCGGGATGCCGACGAGCTGGAACTTGCCGAGGGTCTTGTTGTAGGCGGCCATCTCCGACTCGCCCTGGAGGACGTGCACCTCGACGGAGGGCTGGTTGTCCTCGGCGGTCGTGAACACCTCGGAGCGCTTCGTCGGGATGGTCGTGTTGCGCTCGATCAGCTTCGTGAACACCCCGCCCTTCGTCTCGATGCCGAGCGACAGCGGCGTGACGTCGAGCAGGAGGATGTCCTTCACCTCGCCCTTCAAGACGCCCGCCTGGATGGCCGCGCCGACGGCGACGACCTCGTCCGGGTTGACGCCCTTGTGCGGCTCCTTGCCGATCAGCTCGCGCACCTTCGCCTGCACCGCCGGCATGCGGGTCATGCCGCCGACGAGCACGACGTGGTCGATCTGGGAGGGCTCGAGGCCCGCGTCGGAGAGCGCCTGCTTGGTCGGCCCGACGGTGCGCTCGAGCAGGTCGGCCGTGATCTCCTCGAGCTTCGCGCGCGTGAGCTGCAGGTCGAGGTGCTTGGGGCCCTCCTGCGTCGCGGTGATGAACGGCAGGTTGATCTGCGTCGTCATCGTCGAGGAGAGCTCGATCTTCGCCTTCTCAGCCGCCTCGTAGAGGCGCTGCAGCGCCATCCGGTCCTGGGAGAGGTCGATCCCCTGGTCGCGCTTGAACTCCGCGACCATCCAGTCGACGACCGCCTTGTCGAAGTTGTCGCCGCCGAGGTGGTTGTCGCCGGCGGTCGACTTGACCTCGAACACGCCGTCGCCGAGCTCGAGCACCGACACGTCGAAGGTGCCGCCGCCGAGGTCGAAGACGAGGATCGTCTGGTCCTGCTCCTTGTCGAGCCCGTACGCGAGCGAGGCGGCGGTCGGCTCGTTGATGATGCGCAGGACGTTGAGGCCCGCGATCTTGCCCGCGTCCTTGGTCGCCTCGCGCTGCGCGTTGTTGAAGTAGGCGGGCACCGTGATCACCGCGTCGGTGACCGGCTCGCCGAGGTACGCCTCCGCGTCCTGCTTCAGCTTCTGCAGGATCATCGCGCTGATCTCCGGCGGGGCGTACTCCTTGCCCTCCGCCTTGACGCGCACGTCGCCGCCTCGGCCCTCGACGACCTCGTAGGGGACGATGGTCATCTCCTCGGTCACCTCGGCGAACTTGCGCCCCATGAAGCGCTTGATCGAGAAGATCGTGTTCTGCGGGTTCGTGACCTGTTGGCGGCGCGCCGGGGCGCCCACGAGCCGCTGGCCGTCTTTGGTGAACGCCACGACGGACGGCGTCGTGCGCCCGCCCTCCGCGTTCGGGATGACCGTGGGCTCGCCGCCCTCGAGCACGGCCATGCAGGAGTTCGTCGTGCCCAGGTCGATGCCGATCGTCTTCGCCATAACTGAATCGTGCCTCCTGATTGAGAAAATCTAAGCCGCTTTATAGCAGATAAGGCAGCCCTCGGGAAGCTCGCCGCCCCGCAGCGCGAGCGCGACGGCCCCACGGCGACTCGGCCGCGACGAGCGGCGAGACCGCGGTCACGCGGCCGGACGCTACTCGAGCGACCGGAGCGGCTGGAGATCCCGCGCGCTCGCGGAGCTCCGCGGCTCGCGCGCGAGGAGCGGGATGAAGACGTGCGCGAGCGGCCCGATCGAGACCGCGTAGAGGACCGTGCCGACGCCGACGGTGCCGCCGAGCAGCCAGCCGGTGACCAGCACCGTCAGCTCGATGGCGGTGCGGACGACGCGGATCGAGTGGCCGCGAGCGGCGAGCCCGGTCATCAGCCCGTCGCGCGGCCCCGGCCCCAGGCCGGCGCCGATGTAGGCGCCCGTGGCGACCCCGCTCAGCACGACGCCGGCGACGAGGCACACGACACGCCAGCCGAGCGCGCGCGGCGTCGGCGTCACCGCGAGCACGACGTCCATCACCGCGCCGATCACGACGACGTTGCTCAGCGTCCCGATGCCCGGCCGCTGCCGCAACGGGATCCACAGCAGCAACACGAGCGCGCCGACGACGATCGCCCACGTGCCGATCGCGAGCGGCGTGTGTCGCGCGAGCCCCTGGTGGAAGACGTCCCACGGGTCGAGCCCGAGCCCCGCCAGGACGAGCAGCGAGGAGCTGAGCCCGTACAGGACGAGGCCGAGGTAGAGCTGGACGAGCCGGCGCGGGAGGTCCACCGTGCAAGCGTGACAGAGCCCATCGGGGCTCTGCCGCAGCTCGGCCGCGGCGCGCGGGTCGCCTTCCCCGACCGAGGCTCGCCCGTCCGGACGTAGACTCGCGCGCATGGCCACCGACACCGCCGGGACGCTCGTCGCCCAGCTCGCGGAGGACGCCGCCGAGCGCTTCCTCCGCTACGTCCGGATCGACACCCAGTCGGACGAGAACTCCGACTCCTACCCGAGCACGGCGAAGCAGCTCGACCTGCTGCGGCTGCTCCGCGACGAGCTGGAGGAGCTCGGGCTCGAGGACGCGGCGATCGACGAGCACGGGTACGTGACGGCGACGGTGCCGGCCACGGTCGACCGCGACGTGCCGACGATCGCGTTCTTCGCCCACGTCGACACCGCCCGTGAGGTGAGCGGCGCCGGTGTCGAGCCGCGGCGGTTCCGCTACGAGGGCGGGCCGATCGTGCTCGGCGACTCCGGCCAGACGATCCGCCCCGAGGAGTCTCCGGAGCTGCGCAACCACGTCGGGCACGAGCTGATCACGAGCGACGGCACGACGCTGCTCGGCGCGGACGACAAGGCCGGCGTGGCCGAGATCATGGCGGCCGCCGCGTACCTCGCGGCGCACCCGGAGGTGCCGCACGGGACGGTGAAAGTCGCGTTCAACCCGGACGAGGAGATCGGGCGCGGGGTCACCTACTTCCCGGTGGCCTCCCTCGGCGCCGTCGCGGCGTACACCCTCGACGGCTCCACCGCCGGCGAGCTCCAGTCGGAGACGTTCTCGGGGGCGCAGGTGCGGATACGGATCCGCGGCCGCGCCATCCACCCGGGCTGGGCGAAGGGCGAGCTCGTGAACGCGATCAAGCTGGCGGCGGAGATCGTGGCGCGGCTGCCGAAGGACCGGCTCTCGCCGGAGACCACCGACGGCCGCGAAGGCTACGTCCACCCCACGGTCGTGCAGGGCGACTCATCCGAGGTCGAGCTGCGCTTCATCGTCCGCGACTTCGAGAACGACCTGCTCGAGCAGCACGTCGCCTTCCTGCGCGGCATCGCCGACGAGGTCGCGGCCGGCGAGCCGCGCTGCTCGGTCGAGGTGGAGTCGCGGATCCAGTACCGCAACATGCGGGACGCGCTCGCCGAGCACCCCGAGATCGTCGCCAACGCGGAGGAGGCGATTCGGCGCGTCGGGCTGGAGCCGCGACGCACCGCGATCCGCGGCGGCACGGACGGCTCCGCCCTGACCGCGATGGGCCTGCCGACGCCGAACCTCTTCACGGGCGGCCACGACGCTCACAGCGAGCGGGAGTGGATCTGCGTCGAGGACATGGGTCTCGCCGCGGCGACGATCGTCGAGCTCGCCAAGGTCTGGGCCGGCGAGTAGGCGGCCTCGACGCGCGAGCAGGCGCCGCCGAGAGCCCCGCGCGAGCTCGCGACACGAACGCCTCTCCGAGCGCGGCGCCTCCCGATCCTTGTAACAGACTGTTACTTGGCTACGGGCAGGGCGGCGCGACGCGCGGCGGGTACGCTGCGAGGGTGACGCCGCTGCGCGACACGCTCGGGCGGCCGCTCGAGACGTTGCGGATCTCGGTCACCGACCGCTGCAACTTCCGCTGCGTCTACTGCATGCCGAAGGCGGTGTTCGGTCGCGACTACGTCTTCCTCGACCGCCGCGAGCTCTTGACCTTCGAGGAGATCGCACGGCTCGCCCGCGTCTTCGCCTCGCTCGGCGTCCGGCGGGTCCGTCTCACCGGCGGAGAGCCGCTCGTGCGCCGCGACGTGGAGCGGCTCGTCGAGCTGCTGGCGGCGATCCCGGGACTCGAGCTGGCGCTGACGACGAACGGCGCGCTCCTCGCCCGCAAGGCGGAAGCGCTCGCGCGCGCCGGGCTCGACCGGGTCACGGTCAGCCTCGACTCGCTCGACGACGCGACCTTCCGCGCCCTCAACGACGTCGATTTTCCGGTCGCGCCCGTGCTCGAGGGGATCGACGCCGCCGCCGCGGCCGGCCTGCCGGTGAAGGTGAACGCGGTCGTGAAGCGCGGCGTCAACGACGACGGCATCCTCGACCTCGCCGCCCGCTTCCGCGGCACCGGGCACACGCTCCGCTTCATCGAGTACATGGACGTCGGCACGACGAACGGCTGGCGGCTCGACGACGTCGTGCCGGCGGAGGAGATCGTGCGCCGGATCGACGCGGCGTGGCCGCTCGAGCCGCTGCCGCCCGCCCGGAGCGACGAGACGGCGCGCCGCTACCGGTACCG
>JADGHP010000060.1 GCA_019683855.1 Thermoleophilia bacterium | reverse complement strand
GCGCAGCTTCGCGGCGCGGTAGGCCTCGAAGGTGCCGTGCCGGTCGAGATGGTCGGGCTCGAGGTTGAGGAGGACGGCGACGTCGCAGGCGAGCGTGTGCACGTCCTCGAGCTGGAAGCTCGACAGCTCGCAGACGATCCACGCGCCCGGCTTTGCCTCCTCGGCGGCGTCGGTGAGCGCGCGGCCGACGTTGCCCGCCACCTCGACGCGGCGGCCGTCGGCGCGCAGGATCGCGCCGAGCAGCTCCGTCGTCGTCGTCTTGCCGTTCGTCCCGGTGACGCCGATCAGCGGATTGCCGCGAAGCAGCCGGTAGCCGAGCTCCACCTCGCTCCAGATCGGGACGCCGCGGGTGCGCGCGGCGGCCGCGAGCGGCGACTCCGCCGGCACGCCGGGGCTCTTGACGACGACCTCCACACCCTCGAGCAGCGATTCCTCCTCCGAGCCGAGATGGAGCTCGACGCCGGCCTCGGCGAGCCTCCCGGGGTCGATCGCCGCCGAGCGGTCGGCGGCGGCGACGGCGACGCCCCGGCGAGCCAGCGCGAGCGCGGCTGCACGACCGGAGCGCGCCAGCCCGAGCACGAGCGCGCGCCGCGGCAGCAATGGCTCCTCGGGACCTGTCCCGCTCACCGCGCGCACCTCCCCCCTTGGGGGGTGCGAGGCCCCCTGGAGTCAGCGTACGCGAGCACGTGTGACGCGGGTGTGGAGGGTTCCTCGCGCATCGGTCACAGATTCGTCGCGGAGCGGCCGCACCCTACGGCTTGCGTGCGGTCACCCACGCGACCGTGCGGCGCGCGTCGACGGCCCACGTCTCCTCGCTCTCCCCCAGCTCGACCTCCACCTCCCCGAAGCCCGCGCCTCGCAACGCCGCCGCGAGCTCCCGCTCGTCGAGCCGCGCGAGGGGCGTCGCCGCGGCGCTCGCCTCCCGCTCGGCCGCGGTCGCGAGGTCCGCGATCGCGAGGTCCGTCCCCCTCCGGTCGACCGGCCCGCAGAGCGACACGCGCCCGCCGGGCCGCAGCACGCGGTGCAACTCGCGCGCCACCTCGGCGAGGTCGGCGACGTCCCGTAGCGCCGAGCGCCCGAGCGCGACGTCCACCGACCCGTCCGGCAGGGGCAGCACCCGCGGGTCGCCGAGCAGGTACGCGATCCCGGCGGCGCCGGCCTCGTGCGCGGCCCGCCGCAGCTCATCGAGCACGCCGACGTCCGGGTCGACGGCGTAGACCCAGCCGTCGCCGATCCGCTCGCGCGCGGCGAACGCGAGCAGCCCGGCGCCAGCGTCGAGGGCGAGCACGTCGTCGCCCGGCCCGAGGCGCGCGCCCTCGAGCACGCGCTCCTGGATCGCCTCGAGCCCGCCGGGCGCCCGCTCACGGCCCCCCGTCGCAGGCGTCGCGCCGCGAGCCTCGCGCGGCCGCTCGGCCGGTCCGTTCACCGCGCGAAGTAGTAGCGGTAGTAGAGGGCGAACCCGGCCGCGCAGAGGATCCCCGCCAGGATCCAGAAGCGGACCGTGATCTTCGTCTCCGACCACGCCTTCATCTCGAAGTGGTGGTGGATCGGCGTCATCAGGAAGACGCGGCGCCCGAGGTACTTGAAGGTGAAGACCTGGATCATCACCGACAGCGCCTCGATCACGAAGATGCCGCCGATCAGGAGCAGCAGCAGCTCCACCTTCATCATGATCGCGAAGGTCGCGATCGCGCCGCCGAACGCCATCGAGCCGGTGTCGCCCATGAACACCTCGGCGGGGAAGGCGTTGTACCAGAGGAAGCCGACCGCCGCCCCGATCAGCGCCGCGCCGACGATCGCGAGGTCGAGCTTGGTGAGGTTGCGGTGCGCCGGGTTCGGGCTCGAGCGCACGTACGAGACGACGTTCATCGCCGTGAAGGTGAAGAGCGCGATGATCGCCGTCCCCGCCGCGAGCCCGTCCACGCCGTCGGCGAGGTTCGTCCCGTTGGCGGCGCCGCCGATGACGAGGAACAGGAACGGGTACCAGAGCACCGAGAGCGGGACCCAGACGTCCACGATCGGCACGTACACGCTCGTGCTTAGGCGCAGGTGGTGCGCGACGATCCCGACGACGACGGTGACGCCGGCGAGCAGCAGGAGCTTCCAGCGGCCGGAGAGCCCGAGCGAGCGCCGGTGCGTCAGCTTGATGAAGTCGTCGAGGAACCCGATCGCGCCGCACGCGAGCGTCGCGAACAGCACGGTGAGCGACTGGAGCCGGAAGTGGCTGACCGGCAGGAACGCGATCGTGGCCGCGAACAGGATCATCAGCCCGCCCATCGTCGGCGTCCCCTGCTTGACCGAGTGGTGCTCGGGACCCTCGGCGCGGATGTGCTGGCCGAACTCGTTCCGGCGCAGGAACTCGACGAACTTGGGGCCGACCACGATCGAGACGATCAGGGCGACGAGGGCGGCGACGAGGACGCGGGTCACGCCGAGCCCTCCGCGAGCGCGTCCGCGACGATCTCGAGCCCGACCGAGCGGGAGCCCTTGACGAGCACGACGTCGCCGGGCCGGACGAGCGCGCGCGCGAGCTCGACCGCCTCGGCCGCCGTCGGCGCCCACTCGTCGGGCGCGTAGCGACGCGCGAGCTCGCCGACGCCGATCACGAGGTCGATCGGCTCCGCCTCACGGGCGATCTCGTCGTGGTAGCGCGGCGCCTCCTCCCCCAGCTCCGCCATCTCGCCGAGGATCGCCACGGTGCGCCGGCCGTTCGCCCGCTCGCGCAGCGAGGCGAGCGCGGCGCGCATCGCCACCGGGTTCGCGTTCCACGCGTCGTTGACGAGCAGCCCGCCGCCGGGAAGCGCGCGCTCCTCCGAGCGCCAGCGCGAAAACCGCACCTCCACGATCCCCTCCGGCGGCTCCACGCCGAGCGCGGCCGCCACCTCGAGCGCCGCCGCCGCGTTCGCCGCCTGGTGGCGCGCCGCGAAGGAGAACACCACCTCCCGCCCGCGGTGCAGCACGTGGGCGCGGCCGTCGCGGATCTCCACCTCGGGCGGCGAGAAGCGACGGACGTCGAGCCTCGCCGGCACGAACGGCTCGAGCTCGGGCGCCTCGGCCGGCAGCACCGCGACCGCGCCCGCCGGCAGCTCCTCGAGCAGCTCCGCCTTCGCGCGCGCGACGTTCTCGACGCTGCCAAGGAGCTCCAGGTGCACGGGCGCGATCGAGGTGATCACGCCCATCCCGGGCCGGGCGATGCGCGCGAGCGCGCGGATCTGGCCGAGCCCGCGCATCGCCATCTCCGTGACGACGACCGCGGTGTCCGGCTCGATGCGGCACAGCGTCAACGGCAGCCCGATCTCGTTGTTGAACCCCTCCTCAGCCGCGACGGTACGCAGCCGGGGACGCAGCAGGGCGGCGAGGATGTCCTTGGTCGACGTCTTGCCGACGGAGCCGGTGATCGCCACCACGCGAGCGTCGCTGCGGGCGCGGACGGCAGCGCCGAGCGCGGCCAGCGCGGCGTGCTCGTCGTCGGGGAGAAGCGTCGCCGCCGCGCCGCGGGCGCGGGCGTCCTCGAGGTACGCGGCCCCGCCCGCGACGGCCACGAACAGGTCGCCGGGCCTGACCCTGCGAGAGTCGATCTGGACGCCGGTCACGACGTCCGCGTCGCCCTCGAGCCGGCCGAGCCCGAGCGAGCGCAGCTCCTCGAACGGCAGCGGGATCAGGTGGCGGCCCTCAGTGCGCGCAGCGCCTCGCGCGCCGCCTCGCGGTCGTCGAAGGGGATCGTGCGGTCGGCCAGCTCCTGCCCCTGCTCGGCGCCCTTGCCGGCGATCAGGACGACGTCGCCCGGCCGCGCGAGCTCGACCGCGCGGGCGATCGCCGCGGCGCGGTCCGCCTCGATCTCGACCTCCCGGGTCGCCCCGGCTGCGACCTCGGCGATGATCGCGTCGGGATCCTCGCTGCGCGGGTTGTCGGAGGTGACGATGGCGATGTCGGCGAGCTCGGAGGCGATCCTCCCCATCAGCGGCCGCTTGCCGCGGTCGCGGTCGCCGCCGGCGCCGACGACGCAGACCACGCGGTGCTCGCCTGCCAGCTCGCGCGCCGCCCGCAGCACGTTCTCGAGCGCGGCCGGCTTGTGGGCGTAGTCCACGATCACGGAGAACGGCTGGCCCTCGTCCACGGCCTCGAACCGGCCGGGGACGCCCCGGATCGACTCGATCCCGCGCTTCACGGCCGCCTCCTCGATCCCGAGCAGGCGCGCGGCGGCGATCGTCGCGAGCGCGTTCTCCGCGTTGAAGCGGCCCCACAGCTTCAGCTTGATGCCAGCGAGCGCGTCCGGACCGACCTCGGCGTCGTCCGCGAACCCGTAGGTGAGCGCGCCGGGCAGCTCCGCGGCGAGCCGTCGCCCGTACGCGTCGCCGACGTTGATCGCAGCCGGGGGGCGGCCCTCGATGAACAGCCGCCGCTTCGCCTGGAAGTACGACTCCATGTCGCCGTGGAAGTCGAGGTGGTCCTGGCTCAGGTTCGTGAACACGAGCGCCGAGAAGCGGACGCAGTCGAGCCGGTGCAGCGCGGAGGCATGCGAAGACGCCTCCATCGCGCAGGAGCGGTCGCCGGCGTCGAGCATCTCGCGGAACAGCCGCTGCAGGTCGATCGCCTCCGGCGTCGTTCGCACGACGCCGCGCCGCTCGCCGCCGACGCGCGCCTCGACGGTGCCGAGGAGCCCGGGCCGGCGGCCCGCCGCCGCGAGGACGGCGAAGAGCAGGAAGGTCGTCGTCGTCTTGCCGCTCGTCCCGGTCACCCCCACCACCTCGAGCTCCTCGGTCGGATGCCCGAAGAACGCGGCCGCAGCCGGCGCCATCGCCGCGCGCGCGTCGGGGACGACGACCTGCGGCACCCGGAGCGCGAGCGGCCGCTCGACGACGAGCGCGACCGCACCCCGCTCCACCGCCTCCGCCGCGAAATCGTGCCCGTCGGCGCGGCTGCCGGGGACGCAGAAGAAGAGCGCGCCGGGCGTGACCGCGCGGGTGTCGTAGGCGAGGTCGACCACGTCGACCGCCGCGCCCTCGAGCACCTGCGCCTCCCCGAGCGCTGCGACCAGGCGCTCCAGGTTCATCGCCGGGCGAGTCTACCCGCCCCCGCCCCGCCGGGACGAGCTGCCATCCCTCCCCGTCGCTTCCGACGACGTACCACGCTGGTACGAGGTCGGACAGGGGGCGCCTGGGGAGCGCTCGTGGCGCGTCCGGCGGCGTGGTGCGTCTCACGGCCGGGGGAGCTTCAGATCCGGTGGCACCTCCAGGTACTGGAGGTCGAAGGAGGCGATCCGCGCGAACGCGGGCGCCGCGACCACCCCGCCGAAGATCGCGCCCTTCGGCTCGTCCACGCTGACGAGCACGACGAGGCGCGGATGGCGCGCGGGCACCATCCCTACGAAGGTCGCGACGTACTTGCCCGGCATGTAGCCGTTGGGGCCCGGCTTCTGCGCGGTGCCCGTCTTGCCCGCGACCGTGTAGCCGGGGATCTCGGCCGCCTGCGCGGTGCCCTGGTCGGAGACGACGCCCTTCAGCATTGCGAGCAGCTGGCGGTCGACGCGCGGCGAGAGGATCCGCCGCCTGCGCAGCACCGGCCGGGGCTCGCCCTGCACGTGGTCGACGAGGTGCGGCTGCACCCACACGCCGCCGTTCGCGATCGCCGCGTACACGGAGGCGAGCTGGATCGCGGTGACGGAGATCCCCTGCCCGATCGGGACGTTGCCGATCGTCGAGCCCGACCAGTACGAGGGCAGGAGCCCGGCGCTCTCGCCCGGGAAACCGACGCCGGTGCGCTCGCCGAAGCCGAAGCGATGGATCCACTCCTTCAGCCGCGCTTCGCCGAGGAGGTTCCGGGCGATCGTGACCGTGCCGACGTTGGAGGAGCGCTGCAGGATCTGCGCCACGGTCATGCGCTCGGTGGGGCGCGGCTCGGCGTCGTGGATGACGCGGTCGGCGACGCGGATCGAGTACGGCAGCGTGAACGTCGTCTCCGGTGTGACGAGGCCCTCGGAGAGCGCCGCGCCGATCGTCACCACCTTGAACACCGAGCCGGGCTCGAACACGTCGGTGACCGCGTGGTTCGCCTCCAGGCCCTTCGCGAGCGCTTGCGGGAACGTGTTCGCGTCGTAGCCCGGCTCCGTCGCCATCGCCAGCACCGCGTCGGTGCGCGGATCGACCACGATCGCGGTGGCGCTCTTCGCGTGCCAGCGCCGAACCGTGTCGCGCAGCACCTGCTCCGCGTTCGCCTGGATCGTATGGTCGAGGGTGAGGAAGACGTCGTGGCCGTTCCGGGCCGGCCGCTCGTTCGTCGTGTCGATGACGCGGCCGAGCGCGTCGCGAATCACGGTCGCCTCCCCCGGCGTCCCGGAGAGCTCCTTGTCGAGCTGCAGCTCGAGCCCGGCGAGACCCGTGTTGTCGATCCCGGCGTAGCCGAGCACCGGCGCCGCCACCGTCCGCTGCGGGTAGACGCGCCGCTCCTCCGGGTAGAAGTCGAAGCCGGCGAGCTTGCGGCGCGCGAGCGCGCTCGCCTTCGCCGGCGGGGCCTTCCGCTCGACGTAGACGAAGCCGCGCGAGCGGTCGGCGAGCAGCGGGTAGAGCTTGCGGGCGTCGAGTCCGAGCACCTTCGCCGCCACCGCCGCGGCGTGCCTCGGGTCCCGGATCTGCATCGGGTCGGCGACGATGGTGGTCGCCTGCTCCCCCAGCGCGAGCGGCGCGCCGAGCCGGTCGAAGATGGTGCCGCGCGCGGCCGGGAGGGTGACCGTCGTCTTCGTCTGCTCCTGGGCGCGCGCCGCGAGCGAGGAGGCGCGTACGGTCTGGATCCACGCCGCGCGCACGAACAGCACGGCGAAGGCGAGGAAGACGAGGAGCAAGAGCAGGCGGAGCCGGGAGTTGACGACTCGCGCCACGCGTCAGGGGCGTCCCAGGTCGAGGTAGGAGGTGTCGCTCGCCGGCGCGGGCACGAGGCCGAGCTTGCGCGCCAGCGACTCGATCCGGGGCGCCGAGCGCGCCGCGGAGAGCTGGGAGGAGAGCGCCTGGTTTCGCGCCTCGAGCTGCGCCCGCTCCTCGTCGAGCCGGTGCACGGCCATGTTCGCGCGCAGAACGGCGACGTTGAGCGCGACGACGCCCGTGAGCAGCAGCGCGAACGCGGCCATCCAGGCGATGCCGCCGGTGATGCGGCGTCCGGCGGGACGCGGGCGCGCGCGGGGGCGCTCCCGGCGCGCCGGCTCGGCGACCGGGCGCGGCCGTCGCCGCGGACGAGGCGCGGGAGCAGGCTCCGCGACCGCCGGCGCGAACCAGTCGACAGCCGCCGTCACGGCGTCTCCGGAGCGGTCTTCACGGCCGCGCGCAGCCGCGCCGACGCGGCGCGCGGGTTCGCCGCCACCTCCGCCTGGCTCGGGCGGATCGGCCGCCGCTGGATCGCGCGTAGCTCGGGCTCGCGCCCGCACACGCAGACCGGGAGCTCGGGCGGGCAGGTGCAGCCGCGCTCGCGCTCGCGCAGGAACCGCTTGACGATCCGGTCCTCGAGCGAGTGGAACGAGATCACGGCCAGCCGGCCGCCGGGCCGGAGCATCTCGAGCGCCGCTGGCAGCGCCGCGGTCAGCGCGTCGAGCTCGTCGTTGACCGCGATCCGCAGCGCCTGGAAGACGCGCTTGGCCGGATGCCCTTCGCCGAAACGGGCGGGCGCGGGCATGGCCGCCCTGATCGTGTCCACCAGCTCGCCGGTGCGCTCGAACGGCCGCTCCTTGCGCCGCCGCACGATCGCGCGCGCGATCTGCTTCGCGTAGCGCTCCTCGCCGTAGCGGCGGAAGATCGCCGCCAGGTCGCGCTCCGGCCACTCGTTCACGAGCTCGCGCGCGCTCCTCTCCTGGGTCGGGTCCATGCGCATGTCGAGCGGCGCGTCGGCGGCGTACGAGAAGCCGCGCTCGGGCCGGTCGAGCTGCATCGAGGAGACCCCGAGATCGAGCAGGATCGCGTCGGCGCGCACGCCGTTCGAGGCGAGCTGGGGCAGGACGACGCCGAAGTCGCCGCGGAGCAGGCGTGCGTTGACGCGCACGCCGCGCTGGAAGCGCTCGAAGTACGTGCGCGCCGTCGGGTCGCGGTCGATCGCGATCAGCTTGCCGCGGCCGTGCAGGTCGGCCGCGAGCAGCGCCGCATGGCCGCCGGCGCCGAAGGTGGCGTCGACAACGGTCTCCCCCGGGCGCACGGCGAGGCACTCGCGCACCTCCTCAGCGAGGACCGGGACGTGATCAGTCGCCCTGGGCTGCAAGACGTTCGGCAACATCCTCGGCACTCCCTTCGACCTCGGCGAGCTCGCGCTGCCAGGCCGCGCGGTCCCAGATCTCGAGGTGGTCGTTGACACCCGCGACGACGACGTCGCGGCCGAGCTTCGCGCGCTGCAGCAGGGTCGGCGGGATCGTGACCCGACCCTGCTTGTCCAGCTCCGCCTCGACGGCGGCCGCGTAGAAGAAGCGCTGCATCCGCCGGCCTTCCTTGCTGAACGGGTTGAGCGGCGCGAGCCGCTGCTCGACGAGCTGCGTCCAGGCGGACGGGGTGTACGCGTACAGGCACTCGTCGAGGCCGCGCGTCACGACGATCCCGTCCGCGAACGCCCGCCGGAACCGCGCCGGCAGCGTGAGCCGGTTCTTGTCGTCGATCGTGTGCTCGTACTCGCCGAGAAGCATCCGGGGCCGGCCTTCCTATCCACCACTTCTCCCCACTCTAGACCACTTCTCCCCACTTGTCTACCCTGGACAGGGGTGCGCCGCCCACCGGCGGGAAGGCTCAGGAGGCGCGCTGTGCGTCGCGGGAGCTCGTGCGGCGTTTCACGACGGTGCGCCTGGGACGCGGGTGCGGCCTCGAGCTATCGCCGTCTCGGACGCAACGTTCCGAGAGGCCGCACGACGGCGCCGATCGCGGAGTCGACGCCCATCCGCGCGAGCGTGCGCAGCACGAGGCGTCGTTCTCGCCAGCGGGGTGAGGCGAAACGTCGGCGCACCGGCGCTGCTGAGCGGCTCGAGGCTCGCGCGCTGGCCTCGCGCGCTTGGACGAGCCGGCCCTGCGCGGGGAGGTGGGCGTGTGTCCCCATTCCCACTGGCACATGTGGATCCAGGCCCACTGCGTCCCACCGATGGCCGGCAGCGACCGTGCCGAGGGCTCACGGCAGCTTGCGCGGCGTCGCGGCCCGGATCACGAGCCCGATCGGGGCGAGCCCTCTCGCACGCCGGCAGCGGTCAGCTGACCTGCGTACGCGCCGCGACCGGTGAGGACGGCGGCGCCGCAGCGGGCGCCCAGCGCGACCGCCTCGTCTGCCGGGCGCCCCTCCGCCAGGGCGAACGTGAGGCCCGCGGCGAAGCAATCCCCGCACCCGTAGGTGTCGACGACGGGCCCCGGTGGCGGGACGGCGCGGTAGGG
>JADGHP010000059.1 GCA_019683855.1 Thermoleophilia bacterium | reverse complement strand
GCGCCCTCGCGGAGCCGGAGGTAGGCGCCGAGCGGGGTGAGGAGGTCGGTTGCGATCTCGGTTACGGACACGAAAAAAGCTCCTTTCGGAGCCGGGTCGAGCGGAACGGGCTGTGGCGCGTCTCAGGCTGCGCGCAGGCTCCCGCCCCGCTCGGCGCGCCACGGCCACCAGGTGCGGAGGACGGGAGTCATCGCCTCCAGCCTAGGCGGACCGCCCGGGGGCCGTCAAGCCCCGTCGACCGTGTGTCCCGCCGACTCGAGCGCCTCGCGGGCGGCGTCGAGGTCGCGGTCGCGGACGAGCACGTAGTCGGTCTCGAAGGTGGAGATGACGAAGATCGGGATCTCCGCCTCCACGAGCGGGACGACGAGCGCTGCGACGACGCCGGTGAGCGTGAAGCCGAGCGGGCCGAGGAGCTCGAGCACGCGCCAACCGAACTCGGCGCTCTCGCCGCGGGGGACGTCCCGGTCGCGGCAGACGACGGAGACCTCGTTGTCGGTGCGCGTGACCGAGCGGAACGGGCCCTTGTCCACCCACGGCGGGAGCTCGGAACCGGGCTGGAGCCTGACGATCGCGTAGGTGTCGGGGAGCACTCGCAGCTGCATCGCGCGCACGCTACCGCGGGACGATGACGCCGCGTGCCGCTACAGTCCGCCGCCGTGGCCGTCCCCGAGCTCCTCGAGCGCCTGTTGACCGCGCCCGGCCCGTCCGGGCAGGAGACGCTCGCGGCCGAGGTGTGGCGGGAGGCGGCGCGCGCGTTCGGCGAGGTCGCGACGGACGTCCTCGGCTCCTCCTGGGTGCGCGTCCCCGGCACCGGCGGCGGCCCCTCGCTCGCGGTCGTCGGTCACGTGGACGAGATCGGCGCGGTGGTCACGCACGCCGGCGACGACGGGCTCGTCTCGATCAGGCCGCTCGGCGGCTTCGACCCGCACGTCCTGCTCGGCCAACGCGTCGAGGTGCTGACCCGCGCGGGCCGCGTCCCCGGCGTCGTCGCGGCGCGCAAGGAGAAGCGCCGCCGCGGCGCGGAGCGCAAGCCGCTCGACCACTCGGACCTCGTCCTCGACCTGGGCGCGAAGGACGGGGAGGAGGCGCGCTCGCTCGTCCGGCCGGGCGACGCGGCCGTGATCGCGGCGGCGCCGCTCGAGCTGCGCAACGGCCGGCTCGCCGCGCGCTCCCTCGACAACCGCATCGGCTGCTTCGTCGCGCTCGAGGTGGCGCGCCGCGTCGCCGCGGAGGGCGGCGCGCCCGGCGACGTGCTCGGTCTCGCGGTGGTGCAGGAGGAGGTCGGCGACTTCGCCGGCTCCCGGACGACGGCGTTCGGGCTCCGCCCCGACGTGGCGATCGCGGTCGACGTGACGCACGCGACCGACGTGCGCGGCGGCGACCCCGAGGAGGAGGGGGAGCACCGCCTCGGCGGCGGTCCCGTGCTCGCCCGCGGACCGTCGCTCCACCCGGGCGTGTTCGAGCTCCTGTACGAGACCGCGGAGGCGGAGGGCATCCCCTGCTCGATCGAGGTCTCGCGCGGGCACACGAACACCGACGCGGACGCCGTCTACCTGAGCCGGCAGGGCGTCGCGACCGGCCTCGTCTCGGTGCCGCTCCGCTACATGCACACGCCGGTGGAGACGGTGCAGCTCGACGACGTCGAGGCGGCGATCCGGCTGCTCGTCGCGTTCGCGCGGCGACTGCAGCCCGGCACGACCTTCTCCCGGTAGCCTGGCGCCGTGGGCAGATCCGTGATCGTCGCCGCCGTGCGGACGCCGTTCGGGCGCCTCGGCGGCGGGCTGCGCGAGTACAGCGCGACTGAGCTCGGCGCGCACGCCATCCGGGCCGCGCTCGAGCGCGCCGGGCTCGAGGGCCGCGAGGTCGACTACGTGATCATGGGCCAGGTGCTGCAGGGCGGCGCGGGGCAGGCGCCGGCGCGGCAGGCCGCGGTGGCGGCGGGGATTCCGATCGAGGTTCCCGCGGACACGGTGAACAAGGTGTGCGCCTCCTCGATTCGCGCCGTGGAGATCGCCGACTCGATGATCCGCGCCGGCGACGTGGAGCTCGTCGTCACCGGCGGCATGGAGTCGATGTCGAACGCGCCGTACGCGCTGCCGAAGGCGCGCTTCGGCTACCGGATGGGCGACGGCGCGCTCGTCGACCTGATGATCTGGGACGGCCTGCGCTCGACCTTCGACGGCCAGCACATGGTTCAGCAGGCGGCGCGGGTCGCCCGTGAGCTTCGCATCTCCCGCGAGGAGCAGGACGCGTGGGCGCTCCGCTCGCACCGGCGCGCCGCGGCCGCGCAGGACGCGGGCCGGTTCGACGACGAGATCGTCCCGGTCGGCGAGGTCACTGCGGACGAGTCGGTGCGCCGCGACACGACCCTCGAGAAGCTCGCGTCGCTCCCGCCCGTGATGGATCCCGAGGGGACGATCACCGCCGGCAACGCGCCGGGCGTCAACGACGGTGCGTCGTGCCTCGTCGTCTGCTCCGAGGAGTTCGCCCGCCGACGCGGGCTCGAGCCGCTCGCGACGATCGTCTCGCAGGGGTACGTGGCGGACGAGTTCGCCTGGCTCGCGCGCACGCCCGCGACCGCCGGTCGGCAGGCGCTCGAGAAGGCGGGGAAGCGGATCGGCGACGTCAAGCGGCTCGAGGTGAACGAGGCGTTCTGCTCGGTGGCGCTCAACTCGGTCGCGATGCTGGAGGCGGATCCCGAGATCGCGAACGTGAACGGCGGCGCGGTGGCGCTCGGGCACCCGATCGGCGCGAGCGGCGGCCGCATCCTCGGGACGCTGGTGCACGAGCTGCGCCGCGAGGGCGGCGGCCTCGGCCTCGCCGCGATCTGCTCCGGCGGCGGCCAGGGCGACGCGCTCCTGATCGAGGTGTAGCGCCTCTGCTCGAGGCGCGGCGCGCGTCAGCGGGCGGTCACGCCCCCGTGACGCTCTCGTGACGGTGTCTGACACCGGGACGTGTCCCGACGAGACGTCGGGGAACGCTCCCGGCGCGGGCGGTGGAGGAGCTGCGTCAGCGTCGAAGGAGAGGCGACGGCCCGCCGGACACCGTTGCCGCCTCCGCCAGGAACGCGACGAGCGTCCGCGCGAGGAGCTCGGGCTCGCGCAGCGTGACGTAGCGGTCGGAGTCGAGCTCGACGTGGCGGGCGCCCGGCGCCTCGCGCGCGACGAGGGGGCCGATCTCGCGGAAGCCCGGCGGGTCGTGCGCGACCGTGACGACGAGCGCGGGCACGCGCAGCTCCCCGAGCCTCTGCCTCGCCGGCCGCGCCGGGAGACGGCTCTCGCACCCGGGCGGTAGCGGGTCCGCGTCCGGCGTCGCATGCCACAGGCGGCGGATACGCTCGTCCGCGCCGAGCGGCGCCCACACGGCGAGGTCGATCTCCCGCGCCGCCTCGACGTCGCGCTCGGCGAGGGCCGCCTCGTACGCGGCCTCCTGCGCCTCGCTGTACGCGGCGGCCTCGTGGCCCGAGAGCGCCGGCGCGACGCCGGCGACCGCCCAGACGCGGTCGGGGTGGTCGAGCGCGAGGTCGAGCGCGACCGACCCGCCCAGGGAGAGCCCGACGAGCGCCGCCCGCTCGATCGCGAGCTCGTCGAGCGTCCCCAGCACGTCCGCGTGGTAGGAGAACGGCGCGAGCGGCCCGACCGAGCGGCCGTAGAAGCGGAAGTCGGTGCGGATCGTCCGGAACCGCTCCGCCAGGAAGGGCACGACCGGCTCCCAGAGCCCCGAGTCGCCGAGGTCGCCGTGCAGGAGCACGACCGCGGGCCCCTGCCCGGCCTCGTCGTACCAGAGCCGGGCGCCGTTCACATCCACGACCGGCACGCCGCGACGATAGCCTCTCGCCCGTGGAGATGGAGCACGTCCTCGTCGTCGGCGCCGGCCAGATGGGCGGCGGCATCGCGCAGGTCGTCGCCGCGTCGGGGCGGCGCGTCTCGCTCCACGACGCGGCTCCCGGCGCGGTCGAGCGCGGCCTCGAGGCGATGCGGCGCAGCCTCGCCAAGCTGGCGGAGAAGGGCGGCCCCGACCCGGACGAGGTGCTCGCCCGCGTCCAGCCGGTCGACGACCTCGTCCCCGCCGACCTGATGATCGAGGCGGTGGTCGAGGACGCGGACGTCAAGCGCGAGCTCTTCCGGCGGGCGGACGCGATCATGCCGCCCGGCGCGATCCTCGCCTCCAACACCTCGTCGATCCCGATCACCTCCCTCGCCGCCGCGACGACCCGCCCGGACCGGGTGATCGGGATGCACTTCTTCAACCCGGTGCCGGTCATGGCGCTCGTCGAGGTGATCCGCGGCCTCGAGACCTCGGACGAGACGGCGGCGGCGATCACCGCTCTCGCGCGCGACCTCGGGAAGACGCCGGCGGAGGCGCGCGACCTGCCCGGCTTCGTCTCGAACCGGATCCTGATGCCGTTCATCAACGAGGCCGCGTACGCGCTGCTCGAGGGCGTCGCCGAGCCCGAGGCGATCGACACGATCGCGAGGCTCGGGTTCGCGCACCCGATGGGCCCGCTCGCGCTCGCCGACCTGATCGGTCTGGACACGTGCGTCGCGATCATGGAGGTGCTGCACGAGGGCCTCGGCGACCCGAAGTACGCGCCGTGCCCGCTCCTGCGCCAGTACGTCCAGGCGGGCCGCCTCGGGCGCAAGACCGGCCGCGGCTTCTACGAGTACTGAGGTACGGGAGCGAGAGCGCCCGGCGCAGGCGCGGGGCGCGCGTTCCTCTTTCCGCACGGCCGCGTCTCCTCGGGACCTGTCCGGGTGTCTGACACCGGGACGTGTCCGGACCGGCCGTGTCCCTCCCGGCCCGGCCCTGGTGCGCGGCGGCGCGCCTCACGCCGCCCGAGGCGTACGATCCGCTCGTGGACTTCGAGCTGACGCCCGAGCAGCGGGAGATCCAGGCGCTCGCCCGCGACTTCGTGCGCCAGGAGGTCGAGCCGCACGCCGCCGAGTGGGACCGCGAGCGCCGCTTCCCGCGCGAGGCGCTCGCCCGGCTCGCCGACCTCGGGCTGATGGGCGTCTGCGTGCCCGAGGCCTACGGCGGCGCCGGCGCCGACTTCCTCTCCTACGTCCTCGTGCTCGAGGAGCTCTCGCGCGGCGACGCGGGGCTCGGCGTCACCGTCGCGGTGCACACGAGCGCCGTCACGCTGCCGCTCGTGCGCTTCGGAAGCGAAGAGCAGCGTGCGCGTTTCGTGCCGCCGCTCGCGCGCGGCGAGCAGCTCGGCGCGTTCTGTCTCACCGAGCCGGAGGCGGGCTCCGACGCGGGCGCGCTGCGCACGCGCGCCGAGCCGGACGGCGACGGCTGGCGGATCACCGGCTCCAAGCAGTGGGTCACGAACGGGCGCTACGCCGGCACCTTCCTGCTGTTCGCCCGCACCGACCCGCAGACTCCGGGCCCGGGAGGGGTGAGCGCGTTCGTGCTCGACGCCGGCCACGTGCGGATCACGCGCGACGAGGAGAAGCTCGGGCTCAACTCCTCGGTCACGAGCGACCTCGTGGTGGAGGGCGCCCGCGTCGGCCGCGACCGGCTCCTGCACGAGGAGGGGAAGGGCTTCCACGTGGCGATGGCGACCCTCGACGCGGGCCGGATCGGCATCGCCGCGCAGGCGGTCGGGATCGCGCAGGCCGCCTTCGACGTGGCGCGCGCGTACGCGAAGGAGCGGCACGCGTTCGGCCGCGCGATCGCCGAGTTCCAGGCGATCCAGCACAAGCTCGCCGACATGTCCACCGAGATCGACGCCGCCCGGCTGCTCGTCTACCGCGCCGCGATGCTGAAGGAGCGCGGCGAGCCACATACCGAGGCGGGCGCGAAGGCGAAGCTGTATGCCTCGGAGATGGCGCGCCGGCAGACCGCGGAGGCGATCCAGATCCTCGGCGGCTACGGCTACACGAAGGAGTTCCCGGTCGAGCGCTACTACCGGGACGCGAAGGTCACCGAGATCTACGAGGGCACGAGCGAGATCCAGCGGCTCGTGATCGCCCGTCAGATCCTCGGCCTCCACGCCCCCGCGGCGGTCTAGGACGGCGATGGCCCGCAAGCGCGACGAGCCCGTCCGCCTGACCCGCATCTACACGCGCGGCGGCGACCGCGGCGAGACGAGCCTCGGCGACGGGACGCGCGCGTCGAAGCTCGATCCGCGGATCGCGGCGTACGGCGCGGTAGACGAGCTCAACTCGACGCTCGGCGTCGCTCTCGCCTGCGGCGTTCCCGAGCGTCTGCGCGAGCCGCTCGAGCGGCTCCAGAACGAGCTGTTCGACGTCGGCGCCGACCTCGCGGTGCCGTGGGACGGGCCGGAAGGGCCGGAAGCGTCACCGGCGGAGCCGGCGGCGCCCAGCCGGAAGACCGAGTCGCGCAAGGCCACGCGGGGGCGATTGCGCGTGACGCAGGCGATGGTCGACGGTCTCGAGCGCCTCTGCGACGCGTTCAACGAGGACCTGTCCGAGCTGCGGAGCTTCGTGCTGCCGGGCGGAACGGAGGCGGCGGCGCGGCTGCACGTCGCTCGCGCGGTCGCCCGCCGGGCGGAGCTGCGCGCGCTCGAGGCGGATCGCGCCTGCGGCGTGAACCCGCTCGCGCTCGTCTACCTGAACCGCGTCTCCGACCTGCTCTTCATCCTCGCGCGCGCCGCGAACGCCGAGGCGGGGGTGGAGGAGCCGCTCTGGCGGCCGGGAGGCTGAGGCGCCTCAGGCCGGCCGCGGGTGACGGTGTCCGCCCCGGCCCGGGCGGGGCGGGGACCACGACGACCTCGAGTCGCCCTCCGAGCGCGACCTGTCGTCGTCGTGAGAGGGGGCGCCGGTCGAGGCGAGCAGCGGCAGTCCGAGCGAGCCGACGGCGATCCCGTGCCCGTCGACGACGGCGACGACCGTGCCGGTGCCGGCATGGCCCGGGTCGGGCGCGTAGCCGGTGTCGGTGCGGACGATCGCGAGCGCGTCGGTCGAGCCGCCGATCGAGGAGCCGGACTTCCGGGCCGAGCCGGTGACGATCACGCCCATGTACGCGGGCAGCGGGCCGCCCGGAGGCGACGGGCTGTCGCCCGGTCCGGTCGACCAGGTCGCCCCGACCTGCGACGTCGCGGGCTGCGCGGCGAAACCTTTGAACGACTTCGGCGCGTCGCCGCCGCTCAGCCGGTTCTCCTTCGCCCACTGCGCACCCCAGAAGGTGACGCTGCCGGAGCCGAAGGCGCTCCGGTCACCGATGACGAAGGCTCCGCCTCCGCCCGGGAACGCGTACACGTACGCGGGCAGCGCCGTCGAGGCGGGCGCGTAGCGGTCGTCGCCGGCGAACGAGGCGGTAGAGGTCGTCGGGCCCACCGGATCGGAGACGACGATCTCGCAGGCGGCGAGGCCGAGCCAGTTGGTCGTGCCGGTGCAGCTCTGCGACCCGAACGTGAGGGTGAGCGTCCTGCCGGCCAGGGGGAAGAAGCCGTCGAAGAGGCTGCCGAGGAGGGTCGCGCGCGCGCCCTGCGGCAGCGCGACGACCCACGGCACCGCCGTCGCGTGCCGCGTCCCGCGGGCGGCGATCGTCAGCGTTCCGGGGGCGCTGGAGACGGCGAAGGTGTAGTTCGCGGCGGCGAGCGTCCCGACCGTGCACGTGATCGGGTAGGCGCCGGGCGGGCTCGAGCTCGTGGCGGTGGTCGTGCAGTCGGCCTGGCCGGTGACGCCGGAGGTGGCGAGCGTCTCGCCGTTCACGAAGCCGGAGAGGGAGGCGGTGAGCGGCGGAATCGGGTCGCCCTGGTGGATGGTCACGTCGTCCGGGGTCACCGTGAGCGGCGCCTTTCTAACGGTGAGCGTGCCGGGGACGTACGTGAGCGTGTAGAAGGGATCCGAGGCGCCCGAGCAGGTGATCGGGTACGTTCCGGCCGGCGGCGGCGTGGGCGCCGACGCCGTGCACGTCGGCTGGACGTCGAGCGAGCCGGGGCCGTCGCCGTCGACGAAGCCGCTGTAGCTCGGGGTGAGCGAGGGCAGCGGGTCGCCGTAGACGATCGTCGGCGAGGGCGCCGTCACGGTGAGGGGCGCGACCGCGCGCACGTCGACGCTGAAGGTGGCGGACGCGCTCTTGAAGCTCAGATCGCCGACGTAGGTAGCGCGGATGGTGTAGCGGCCCGGCTGCCAGCCGGTCTTGACGATCCTGACGTCGCCGTTCGCATCGAGCGCACCCTGGGCGATCAGGCTGTTGTCCGCGTCGTTGCGGAAGGTGACGATCTCGCCCGACGGGGGCGTCGTCGTCGCGCCCACCTGCTGGACGTGCGCCGCCAGCACGGCCGAGCCGCCCTCGGGGATGACGGCGGGGTCGATCCCGGCGGTGATCGCCGTGTCCACGGCGCTGGGGGGCGCGGTGACGGTGAGCATGAGCGCGTTCGAGAGGGAGGAGGGCGCGTTCCGCGCGTCGCCCAGGTACTTGGCGGTGATCGAGTGCGTGCCCTCGGCGAACCCGCTCGCGGACAGCGTGGCGGTCTGCGTCCCGGCGTCGAGCGACGCGTCCCCGATCACGGCGCCGTTGTCGTAGAACTCCACGGTGCCGGTCGGGGCGGGCGCGCTGCCGCTCGCGGCCACGGTCGCGACGAACCTCGCCGACGCGCCGGACTGGATGCTCGAGTCGCCGGAGAGCGCGATGCTCGTCGAGCTCTTCGTGTCGCCCGCCGCGGTGACGACCAGCGTGACCGTCGGGGAGCTCGAAGGCAGATACGGGTTCTGGATGGGGAAGGTGGCCTGGACGGTGTGCGTTCCCGGGGTGAACGCGACTGCCAAGGTTGCCGTGCCGTCGCCGGCAACCGTCGCGGCGCCGAACGTCACGCCGCCGTCGGAGAAGTTCACGGTCTTCCCGACCGGGACGCCGCCGCCGCTCGACACGGTCGCGGTGAGGGTCACCTGCTCGCCCGCCCGGGCGGGATTCGGGTCGACGCTCAGCGCGAGCGTCGTCGTCGCGAGCGCGCTCGCCGGCTGCACGATCCACGCCGCGGCGCACGCCGCGACGACGAAGGAAGCCGCAGCGATCCGGGAGATCCGGCGCACGAGCGCGCGCCGTGGCCTGGCCGCAGGGGTTACCACCTGTCCACATGGTAGGCGAGAGACGGCGTCATGGCCAGGGGCTCGGCTCATCCGCGCGCCTTCCAGACGAGGTCGATGACCGCGGCGAGGTTCTGGTCGGCGTTGCCCGCGCTCGCCGGCAGCTCGAGCTCGAGTTTGAGCTTGATCTGCTCTCCCGCTTGCAGCGTCGCCAGGTCGTTGTCCCGCGCCGTCCACCAGAGGAGCGGCGGCAGCGGATCGGGCGCGCCGGCGCCAACCTCCCAGACGCCCATCCGTAGATCGTCCCAGAGTCGGTTTCGGCTGCCGGTCGCCCGCAGGGAGAGCGTGAACGGCCCGCCGGACTCGTTGCGGATCGTCAGCGTCTCGTAGGCGGCGTCGCCGGGCGCCATGTTGACCGCGACGATGCGGCAGGAGGGGAGGTCGCTGAGGATCACGAGCCCGGCCGTCCCGCAGGACGCGCCGCCTCCGCCCCCGCCGCC
>JADGHP010000058.1 GCA_019683855.1 Thermoleophilia bacterium | reverse complement strand
TCGAGGTTACTGAGAGTGACCGCCTTCACGAGCTGACGCGGCCGACCGCGACGGCCGACGACCGTCGCGCGCAGGCGGCCGCCCTGAAGCTCGAACGCCGCGAGCCGCCGCGGCACGAACCGCTCCACCTCGGCGAGGAAGACGAGCTCGTTCAGCCAGTCGGCGAGCAGGAGAGCGCGATCGTCGGCCTGAAGCTCGACCTCGCGCTCGACGAGGTCGCCGTCGCCGCGCTCCTCCTCGGACACGAGCTCGGCGAACGCCTCGAGCGCCGCTGCGAAGACTCCCGCCTCGTCCGCGGACTCGACCTCGACCTCGACCTCGCCGCCGTGCTCCGCGAACCGGTACACCCGCTGAGTGTGCCCTCTCGGCGGGGGTCGGGGAGACGGCGGCGATCGTCGGCGAGGAGATGGAGCGCCTCCCTCGCGCCTGGAGGGGAGGTGGGTGTGCGAACGCTACACGAGGCCGCACTAGCTACCGCGCGCAGGGGCGGCCGCCGCCGTCCAGACCGACACGGTGCGCTCGTCCCCGAGGGCTCGCCACGTCACGGTCTTCGGCAGGTCGCAGTGGAGCGCGTCGCCCGGACCGAGCTCGAAGACGTTCCCGTCGACGGCGATCTCGAGGCGGCCGCGGTAGACGAACACGAAGACGTCGGTGCCGCCGAGCTTCACCGGGGCGCGACCCCGGTCGTTCGGCCGCGCGCCGCTCCGCACGATCTGCATCCGCGACCCGGGCGCGGCGAGCCGCTTCACCCCCAGCGCCTCGGTGAGCCGCCCGCGAGCAAGACGCGACGAAGCGGAGGCGCGAAGCATCTCCGCGAGCGACGTCTGCAAGGCGTGCGCGAGTCGTGCGAGCACCGGCAGCGACGGCACGCTGCCGCCCTTCTCGATGGAGGAGAGGTAGCCGACCGAGAGGTCGGCGGCCGCGGCGACCTGCGCCAGGGTCATGCCCAGCTCCCGGCGGCGCTCGCGGAGGCGCGACCCGAGGCGTGAGCCGAGTCCTGCCGCGTCCGCGTGATGCACCGCGCTCAAATCACCGCCGGGGTCAGGAGCCAGAGCGCCTCGACCGGCCCGTCGGAGGTTACGTGAGCCGAATGCGAGGGATGTGACGAGTAGTGAATCCAGTCACCGGGGCCGAGGTCGTAGATCTCGCCGTCGATCGTGAGTCGGAGCGAGCCCTCGAGCACGAGCCCGAACTCCTCGCCGAGATGACGAAAGGGGAGCTCGCTTCCGCCCGGGCCGGGGAGGTGGCGGGCATAGAGAGCGGAGAAGGCGCGGTCGTGAACCTGGCCGGCGAGCACGGCGTACTCCTCTCCGGAGCTCGGCGCGATGCGGAACTCGTGCCGCTCGCTCGCGCGGACGAGGCGCGTGCCGCGGCGCCGCTCCTCCGGGAAGAAGTCCGCCACGTCGACGCCGAGCTCCGCGGCGACGAGCTGCAGCGCCGTCAACGACGGCACCGCGGAGCCGTTCTCGATCTGGGACAGGTAGCCGGTCGAGAGACCGCTGTCGGCTGCGAGCTGCTCGAGCGTCAGGCCTTGCTCCCGTCGCAGCGCTTGCAGCCGCTGGCCGATGTGGCTCAGGCTCGCGTTGGCATCTACTTCGCTAACAGTAAATCTCCTTTGCTCTCAGTTGACAGTTTGCCCTTGGCTCAATAACTTTGCCAGATCCAAAGGACGCCACAGGCGACGAGCATGCTGCACAGCCGACGCATACTGCACACCCGAGACGACGGAGGCATGCCGTCGTGAGCCCCGCCGCGACCGCCCGCGAGGCGGAGCGCGTCGAGCGGCTGCGGGCCGAGGCCGCCGCCGCCGGCCTCGACGCGTACGTCGCGACGAGCGACGAGTCGATCGCGTACCTGACCGGATTCAGGCCGCTCCAGCTCGAGCGGCTGTTCGCCGTCGTCGTGCGCGCCGACGGCGGCGGCGCGGTCGTCGTCCCCCGGCTCGACGAGGGGCAGATCGCGGACGCCCCGGAGACCCTCGCGCGCGTCGCGTACGACGCCTCCTCGGACGGGATCCCGGAGCTCCTGGAGACGCTCGCCGGCCTCTCGTCCGTCGGCGTCGAGGAGGACCACATCGTCTTCGCCCGCTCGTCGGCTCTGCAGGCGCACGGGATCCGACTCGAGCCCGCCGGGGAGCTTCTCGCCTCGCTGCGGGCGCGCAAGGACGCCGCCGAGGTCGAGCAGGTCCGGCGCGCGTGCGCCGTTGTCGAGGAGGCGCTGCGCGCGACCTTCGCCGAGCTGCGACCGGGGGCGGTCGAATGGGAGGTCAACGCCAGCGTCGAGAGTCGCCTGCGCGAGCGGGGCGCGACCGACGTGCATCCGCTGATCCTCTTCGGCGAGAACGCGGCGAACCCGCACGGGAAGCCCGGCCCGCGCGAGCTCCGGCCCGGGGACGTCGTCTGCGCCGACCTCTCCGCCTGCATCGGCGGATACTGGGGAGACCTCACGCGCTGCGCGACCGTCGGGCCGGCGTCGGAGTGGGCCCGACGGGCGTGGGAGGTCGTGCGCGAGGCGCAGGCGGCCGCGATCGCCGCGTGTCGACCCGGGGTCCCCGCGCGCGAGGTCGACCTCGCCCAGCGACGGATCGTCGAGGCTCGACCCGAGCTCGGCCGGTGCCTGCACGGCGCCGGCCATGCGATCGGGCTGGCCGTCCACGAGCCGCCGTTCCTCGTCCCGCGCACGTCCACGCCGCTCGCGGAGGGGATGATCTTCACCATCGAGCCGGGTCTCTACCAGCCCGAGAGCGGCGGGATCCGGCTCGAGGACGACGTCCTCGTGGCAGCGGACGGGCCCGAGCTCCTCTCGACGCTTCCGCTCGACCTCGTCGAGATCCCGACAACCTGACCCCGTGGCTGTACGTGTCATCCGCAACCGAACCTAGGAGGCTTACGTGAAGGGAACGCGGTTCCTCAACCGCCGCGCCTCGCGCCTCGCCATCGCCGTCCTTGCCGCGGCCGTGGTGGCGGTGACGAGCGCGATCGGCGCCAGCGCGCAGAGCGCGGCCCCGGCTCAAAAGGGCAAAGTCAAGGCGATCGCCTTCTTCGGCTTCGCCGCGGCCAACTCGTTCGCCCAGGCGACGTGGGCGGGCGTCCAGCAGACCGCTCGCAAGTACCACGTCCAGGCGAAGTTCTTCGACCCGAACTTCAACGCGCAGACCCAGGTCTCCCAGATCCAGGACGCGATCACGACGGGTCGCTACCAGGCGTTCATCATCCAGGCCAACGACGGCAACGCGGTGATCCCCGCGATCAAGCAGGCGCTGAAGGCGCACATCGCGGTCGTCGCCGAGTTCACCCCGGTCGGCAGCAACTACGCGACGATCAAGCCGCCGCTCCGGGGGATGAGCTTCGTCGGCGAGGCTCCGGTGTGGAACGGGCAGGCGCTCGGCCGGCTCGGCATCCAGGCGTGCAAGGGCCTCGATCCGTGCAACGTGGCGTACCTCGAGGGCTTCAAGAGCCTGCCGCTCGACAACGCCCGCACCGAGGCGGTCAAGAAGACGCTCGCCACGGCGAAGAACGTCAAGCTCGTCGCCGACGTCGAGGGCGGCTACACGCAGGCATCGGGCCTGAAGGCGGCGCAGGACGTGCTCCAGGCGCATCCGGACGTGAACGTCATCATCGGCTCGTCGCAGGCCATCGAGGGCGCCGAGCAGGCCGTCAAGGCGGCCGGGAAGCTCGGCCAGATCAAGCTGATCGGCAACGGGGGCTCCTGCCAGGCGATCGCGGCCGTCCGCAGCGGCAGGTGGTTCGCGGCCTACGTGATCGCGGAGCGCTCCGCCGGCGCGAAGGCTGCGGAGATCGCGATCCAGGCTGCGATGGGCAAGAAGGTGCCCGTGAGCTTCGACACCCGGAAGCTGCAGAACCCGATCGGCACCAAGAAGAACCTGGGGAACTTCAAGGCGCAGTATTGCGACTGACGCTGAATCGGGACGCTGCGGGGAGCCGGCGATCGCGTCGGCTCCCCGCGCCGGCGGGGTCACAGGAGGCGAGCCGTGAGCGTGGTTGAGCGCGCGCTCGTTCACGCGCTCCCGCTTCTTCCGCGGGCGACCGTGCGCAGCTTCGCCTCCCCGTACATCGCCGGCGAGACGCTCGCGGACGCCTGCCGGGTCGTCGAGGAGCTGAATCGCTCCGGCAAGGCCGCGACCGTCGACGTGCTCGGCGAGGAGGTCGAGACGCTCGGCGAGGCTCGCGCCCTCGCCGACGCGTACGTCGAGGTGCTCGACGCCGTGCGCGAGCGGGGGCTGGACGCCCACGTGAGCGTGAAGCCGACGGGGCTCGGGCTCGAGGTCGACCGCGAGCTCTGCCGCGAGAACGTCGAGCGGCTCGTCCGTCTCGCCGAGCGCGACGGGAGCTTCGTCCGGATCGACATGGAGGACGCGCGCACGACCGACGCGACGCTCGACCTCTACCGCCGGCTCCGCGCCGACGGGCTCGAGCGGGTGGGAGTCGTCCTCCAGGCGAGGTTGCGCCGCACCCTCGACGACATCGCGTCGCTCGCTCCGCTCGCTCCGAACGTGCGCCTGTGCAAGGGCATCTACCTCGAGCCGCCGGAGGTCTCCTTCACGCGCTCGAGCGAGATCCGAGCCGCATTCGTGCGCTGCGCCGAGGCGCTGCTCGAGTCGGGCGCCTACGTCGCGTTCGCGACCCACGACGACGCGTTGATCCAGGAGGCGAAGCGGCTCGTCGCACGGCATCGGCTCCCGACCGAGCGCTACGAGTTCCAGATGCTGCTCGGCGTGCGCGAGCGGGCCGCGGACGCGCTCGTGCGCGAGGGCCATCGCGTGCGCGTCTACGTGCCGTTCGGCGAGCGCTGGTACGAGTACTCCCTGCGCCGCCTCAGGGAGAACCCCCGCGTGGCGGCCCGCGTCACGGCGGACGTGGTCAGGCGCATCGCGCTCCCGGGAGCCGGCCGATGATCAGGAGCGTCCTGTACCTCAGGCCCCGGGACGGCGACGGTCGGGCGATCGCCGAGCTCTACCGCCGCCGCCGGGTGCTCGAGCACGCGCTCGAGCAGGACGGCTGCCTGGGCGCCGAGCTGCAGCTGCCGGTGAGCGGCCGGGGCGACGTCCTCGTCACGGCTCTCTGGCGCGACGCCGACGCCTACCGGGGCTGGCTCGACAACCCGCTGCGCGCGGAGAGCGCCGACGAGCTCGCCGAGCTGGTGGAGGGCTTCGAGGACCGCGTGCGCGGCGCGCTCTACGAGGTCGTACTGGAGGTGTCGCGCGAGCGATGAGCAGGTTTCGCGTCTCGATGGACATCGGCGGCACGTTCACCGACGTCGTCGCCTACGACGAGGAGCGCGGCACCTACGTCGCGGGCAAGTCGTCAACGACGCCGCGCGACCTCACCGCCGGGGTGCTCGACGCGCTCGGGACAATCGACGCGCATCCGGAGCTGTGCGGCTTCGTCGTCCACGGCACGACGCAGGGGCTGAACGCGTTCCTCCAGCGTCGCGGCGAGCGCGTGCTCCTGCTCGCCACCGCGGGCGCCGGGGACGTCTACCACATCGCGCGCGGCAACAGGACGCGGCTGTACGACATCCACTTCCGCAAGCCGACGCCGCTCGTCCCGCGCTCGGACATCGTCGAGATCGGCGGCCGGCTCGACTGGGCGGGCGAGGAGCTCGAGCCCCTGGACGCGGACGCCGTGCGCGCCGCCGCCCGTCGCGCCCGCGAGGAGGGCATCGCCTCCATCGCCGTCGCCTTCCTGTTCTCGTACCTGAACCCGGCGCACGAGCTCGCGGCCGAGGAGATCCTGCTCGAGGAGCTGGGGGACGCGGTGACGATCTCCCTCTCGCACCGGATCGCGCGCGAGTGGCGCGAGTACGAGCGCACCTCCTCGACGGTGCTCGACGCGTACATCTCGCCGATCGTGCGCCGCTACCTCGACCGGCTGGAGGGCGAGCTCGTCAGCCGAGGGCTGGCGGTTCCGCTGCACGTGATGCAGTCGAGCGGCGGCATCGTGACGGCGCAATCGGCGCGCCAGATGTCGCTGCACACGCTCCTGTCCGGCCCGGTCGGCGGAACGATGGGCGGGGTGGCGCTCGCGCGCTCCCTCGGACGGCCGAACCTGATCTGCGTCGACATGGGCGGCACGAGCTTCGATGTCTCGCTCGTCGTCGACGGCAGGCCCGACGTCTCGACGGAGACCTCCCTCGAGGGCTTCCCGCTGCTGATGAGCGTCGTGAACATCCACACGATCGGCGCGGGCGGCGGCTCGATCGCCTACGCGGAGGCCGGCGGGCTGCGCGTCGGCCCGGAGAGCGCCGGCGCCGACCCCGGGCCCGCCTGCTACGGGCGTGGCGGCACCCGCCCGACGGTCACCGACGCGAACCTCGTGCTCGGCCGCGTCGACCCGGCGTGGTTCGCGGGCGGCCAGATGACGCTCGACGTCGAGGCGGCCCGAGAGGCGGTCGCCGGGCTCGCCGAGGAGCTGGGGCTCGACACGGTCGAGCTGGCGGAGGGGATCTGCGACGTGATCAACGCGAAGATGGCCCAGGCCATCCGCACGCTGACCGTGGAGAAGGGGATCGAGCCGCGGGAGTTCGCTCTCGTCGCCTTCGGCGGCGCCGGCCCGATGCACGCTGCGTTCCTCGCGCAGGAGCTGGAGGTCCCGGAGGTGATCGTGCCGCGGTTCCCCGGCGCCTTCTCCGCCTGGGGCATGCTCGAGACCGAGATCCGCAAGGATCTCGCCCGCTCGTACTACACGCCGCTCGCGGACCTCGACCCCGAGGACCTCTGCGCGGTGCTCTCCGAGCAGGAGCGGGAGGCCTACGAGACCCTCGCCGCGGAGGGGATCGATCGCGGGCGGGCACGGGTCGAGCACGCGCTCGACGTTCGCTACGTCGCCCAGGAGTACACGCTCACGATCCCGCTCGAGGGCGCCGACGAGCCGCGTCGGAGCGGGTTCGACGCCGCGCTCTCGTCACGCTTCGACAGGGCCCACGAGCAGCGCTTCGGGCACGCGAATCCCGGAGCCCCGATCGAGCTCGTCACGGCTCGCACGACCGGCTTCGGCGACCTCGGCCGCGCGGCGCCGCGGCGCCTCGACGGGCGTCCGGGCGCGACGTACGAGTACGAGGAGCGGTCGATCGTCTTCGGTCGCCGCGAGCTCATGGCGCGCGTCGCACGAAGGGAGGCGCTCGCGCCGGGAGCGGTCGTGGAGGGCCCGGCGGTGATCGTCGAGGCGACCGCGACGACGGTCGTGCCGCCGGGAGCGACGCTCCGCGTCGACGAGCTCGGCTCGCTTGTGATCGCGATAGGAGAGGGGGCCTGAGAGAGGATGGCTGTGCGCACGCTCGATCCGATCACGACCGAGATCGTCCGGAACGCGTTCTCGGCCGCGGCCGACGAGATGAACGCGACGCTGATCCGGTCGGCGTACACGCCCGTCATCTACGAGATGAAGGACTGCTCGGTGGCGCTGCTCGACGCCGAGCATCGGGTGCTCGGCCAGTCCGCCGGGCTGCCGATCTTCCTCGGCAACCTCGAGATCTGCACGCGCGCCACCGAGGAGCTCTACGGGCGGGACGCCTGGCAGCCGGGCGACGTCTGGATCATGAACGACTCGTACATGACCGGGACGCACCTGAACGACATGACCGTGTTCGGACCCATCTTCGTCGACGGCGAGCTCACCGGCTTCGCCGCCTCCCGCGCGCACTGGCTCGACGTCGGCGCCAAGGACCCGGGCGGCCCGATGGACTCGACCGAGATCTACCAGGAAGGCATCCGCCTCGGCCCCACGAAGGTGGTCGAGGGAGGCGTCCAGCGCCGCGACGTGACCGACCTGCTCGGCCGCAACAGCCGCTTCGGGTACCCGGCGGTCGGCGATCTCGGCGCCCAGATCGCGTGCGTCCGGACGGGCCAGCGGCGGCTGGAGGCGATCGTCGCCAAGTACGGTCGCGAGACCATCGAGGCGGCGCGGGACGAGATCTTCGCGCAGACCGAGCGCCTCGAGCGGGCCGCCGTCCGCGCGATTCCCGACGGCGTCTACCGCGCGGAGGGCTGCATCGACAACGACGGCAGAAGCGACGAGCCGGTCTGGGTTCGGCTCGCGGTCGAGATCCGCGGCGACGAGATGACGATCGACCTGACGGAGAGCGACGACGCGCGCCGCGGCCCGGTCAACTGCGGCGAGGCGCAGGCGATCTCCGCCTGCCGCGTCGCCTACAAGCTCCTGATCAACCCGGAGAGCCCCCCGAACGGGGGCGCGTTCCGGCCGCTGACCGTCAAGGTGCGCCGCGGCTCGCTGCTCGGCGCCGAGGAGCCGTATCCGTGCCAGTGGTACTTCACGCCGCTCGGGCTGCTGATCGATCTCGTCGTCAAGGCGCTCGCGGACGTCCTGCCGGAGCGCTCGGCTGCCGCGAGCTACGGCGATTCGATGATCATCGGCCTCGCCGGCGTCGACCATCGCAACGGTCGTCCCTGGTTCGATCTCGAGCCGACGGTCGGCGGGTGGGGCGCGTGGCACGGGAGCGACGGCGAGGACGGCCTGATCAACAACGTCAACGGGTCGCTCAAGGATCTGCCGATCGAGGTGCTGGAGACGAAGTACCCGTTGCGGTTGACGCACTACGGCTTCCGCGCCGACAGCGGCGGCGCCGGCCGCTGGCGCGGCGGCAACGGCGTCGTCCGCGAGTACACGATCGACTGCGAGCAGGCGGAGCTCTTCCTCTGGTTCGAGCGATCCGTGACTCCCGCCTGGGGCCTCTTCGGCGGTCACGACGCGACGCCGCCGGTGGTCGTCGTCAACCCGGGGCGGGACGATGAGCGGCGGCTGCTCAAGGCGAGCCGAGTTCCTCTGCGCCGCGGGGACGTGGTGCGCACGATGACGGGCGGCGGCGGCGGCTTCGGCGACCCGCGCGAGCGCGATCCGGAGCGGGTTCGCCGCGACGTGCGCGACGGCCACGTCACCCCGGCGACGGCGTGGACGGTCTACGGCGTGGAGGTCGAGGGCTGAGACGATGACGCGACGCGGCCGGGGCGACGGGTGCTAGAGAAGAGCGAGGTGGCCGTGGCGTGAGCGGGGGAGGCTCGACGTCGGACGGGGCGTCCGCGCCCCTGCTCGAGACGAGGGGCGTCTCGAAGCGGTTCGGTGGCGTGCAGGCGGTCGTGGAGGCGACCGTCGCCTTCCGTCCCGGGAGCGTGCACGGGCTCGTCGGCGAGAACGGCGCGGGCAAGTCGACGCTGTCGAAGATCGTCTCCGGCGTCCACGCGCCCGACGAGGGGGATGTGCTCGTCGACGGCAAGCGGGTTCGCTTCCATTCGCCCCGCGACGCGCTCGCGGTCGGGATCGCCACGATCGCCCAGGAGATCGCGCTCGTGCCGCGCGCGACGGTGGAGGAGAACGTCCTGCTCGGGATCGAGCCGCGGCGCGCGGGCCTGCTCCGCCGGCGCGCGATGCGCCGCCGGTTCGACGAGCTGAACGAGCGCCTCGACATGTGGCTGCCGCCGAACGCGCGCGCCGGGGAGCTGCGGACCGCCGAGCAGCAGAAGGTCGAGATCATGCGGGCGATCGCCCGCGACGCGCGCCTGATCGTCATGGACGAGCCCACGGCCGCGTTGAC
>JADGHP010000057.1 GCA_019683855.1 Thermoleophilia bacterium | reverse complement strand
CCGCCGCGGCCTCGCGCTCCACCTGTGCCCGAAGCTCGTCCGTTCCTCAGCAGTGCCTGGCGGCGGCGCCGCTGTCAAATCGCAGACGCGGGCGACGCCGGCTCGTTCTCCGGTTTACCGGCTGGGCGAGCCGCACCGCTCCCGCGCCGAGGGCGACGCCGCCGGTGATGAGAACGAGCCCGGCGAGCTTCTGGAACGTCAGGGCCTCGTCGAGGAGCAGGAGCGCGTAGCGGCGGCTCACGCGACGCAGGCTAGACTGTGATCCCTGACGGAGGTCGCAGAACACCACGGGACCCCCGTCGAGCGTGACGCGCTCGACGAAGCGGAGCCTCTGCACCGGGCCCTCGGTCTCACCGACGGGGAGGCGCGTCGTATCCGGGAGCTGCTCGGGCGCGCCCCGAACCACTTCGAGCTCGCCGTCTTCTCGCTGCTCTGGTCGGAGCACTGCGGCTACAAGCACTCGGCGCCGCTGCTCGGGCGGCTCCCCTCGACGGGCGAGCGCGTCCTCCAGGGGCCGGGCGAGAACGCGGGCGTGCTCGACCTCGGCGACGGGCTCGCGGTCGCCTTCAAGGTCGAGTCGCACAACCACCCCTCCGCCGTGGAGCCGTTCCAGGGGGCGGCCACCGGCGTCGGCGGCATCCTCCGCGACATCGTCGCCATGGGCGCGCGGCCGATCGCGCTCCTCGACGGGCTCTGGTTCGGCGCGCCCGACTACCGCTTCTGGCGGGCCGTCGAGGGGATCGGCCACTACGGGAACTGCGTCGGCGTGCCGACGGTCGGCGGCGCCACGGTCTTCGACCCCGCGTACGCCGGCAACTGCCTCGTCAACGCGATGTGCGTCGGGATCGTCGAGACGCGCCGCCTGCGCTCCGCCGCGGCGAGCGGGCCCGGCAACCTCGTCGTCCTCTACGGCGCGACGACCGGCCGCGACGGGATCGGCGGCGCGTCGGTGCTCGCGAGCCAGGAGCTCGGCTCGGACGACGCCGACAAGCGGCCCTCGGTGCAGGTCGGCGACCCGTTCACGGGCAAGAAGCTGATCGAGGTCTCGGTCGAGCTCGTCGAGTCGGGGCTCGTCGAGTCGCTGCAGGACTGCGGCGCCGCCGGGCTCGCCTCCGCGCTCTCCGAGATGGCGCGCGACGGCGCCGGGATCGACGTCCACCTCGACCGCGTGCCGCTGCGCGAGGAGGGGATGGAGCCGTGGGAGGTCATGATCTCCGAGTCGCAGGAGCGGATGGTCGCGGTCGTCCGGGCAGACTTCCGCGACGCGGTCGCGAACGTCTGCTCCAAGTGGGAGTTGAGCTTCGCGGTCATCGGAGAGGTCACCGAGGGCGGTGTCCTGCGGGCGTTCTGGGAGGACGGGGTGGTCGGCGAGATTCCCGCGCGCTTGCTGACCGACGAGTGCCCCCGTTACGAGGTCGAGCGTCGACCGGAGCCGCGAAAGCCCACTTCCGATCCCTCCAGGAGAAGATCGCCGGAGCCGCAGGCGGAGGAGATCTTCTCCCAGTACGACCACCTCGTCGGCTCGCGCACCGTCCGCCGTCCGGGGCTCGACGCGGCGGTGCTGCGGCTGCGCCCCTCGCTGCGCGGGCTCGCCGTCTCGCTCCAGGGGCCGCCGCCCGGCGAGATGGATCCCTTCCGCGCCGGCGTCCAGGCGGTTCTCGGGGCGGCGCGCAACGTCGCCTGCGCCGGCGGCGAGCCGATCGGCCTCACCGATTGCCTCAACTTCGGCAACCCGGAGAAGCCGGAGATCGCCTGGGAGCTCGCGCAGGCGATCGAGGGGATCGCGCAGGCGGCGGAGGCGCTCGGGATCCCGGTCGTCTCCGGCAACGTCTCGCTCTACAACGACACGGACGGGCGCTCGATCCCGCCGACCCCGGTCGTCGGCTGCGTCGGCCTCGTCCGGGACGTGCGCGCGGTGCCGGGGCGCTGGTCGCGCGGCGACGTCGTGCTGCTCGCGACCGCGCCCGAGGAGAGCCTCGCCGCCGAGGCGGCGCTCGTCCGCTTCCTCTGGAAGGCGGCGCCGCACCTGACGCTCTGCCACGATGTCGGCAGCGGCGGGATCGAGCAGGCGCTCGCCGAGGCGGCCGCGTGGAGCGGCGGCCTCGAGGCCGACGTCTCCCTGCCGGGGAACGGTCCGCGTCAAGGGACGGCCGGCGGGCCGTCGCGAGGCGCGGCGGTGATGGCGTGCCGGCCCGAGGACGTGTCGCGCCTCGGCTCGCGGGGGTTCGTGCAGATCGGGGAGGTGCGCTAGCGCGTGTGCGGCGTCTTCGGCGTCTACGCGCCCGACCGCGACGTCGCGCGGCTCACGTACTTCGGCCTGTTCGCGCTCCAGCACCGCGGCCAGGAGTCGGCCGGGATCGCGGTGTCGGAGCACGGGCGCCTGACGGCGCTGCGCGACCTCGGCCTCGTCACCCAGGTGTTCGACGAGCAGAAGCTGCGCGGCCTGCGCGGCCAGGTCGCGATCGGCCACACGCGCTACTCGACCACCGGCTCCTCCGACTGGGCGAACGCGCAACCGCTCGTCCAGCACGGCCGCGTCCGCACCGTCGCGCTCGGCCATAACGGCAATCTCGTCAACGCGACCGCGCTGCGCGAGGAGCTGCGCGCCGAGGGCGTCCCGCTCCGCACGACCTCCGACAGCGAGCTGATCGCGGCCCTCGTCGCGAGCGGCGAGGGACGGCTCGAGGACGCGGCGGCGGACGCGATGCGCCGACTCGAGGGGGCGTACTCGGTGGTCGCGCTCGCCGAGGGGCGCCTCGTCGCCTTCCGCGACCCGCACGGCTTCCGCCCGCTCGTGCTCGGCCGGATCCGCGGGGCCGGATGCGCCGGCGGCCGAGCCGCCGACGCCCGGCCGGAAGACCGGACCGCCTTCGGCGGCCCCGGGGACTGGGTGGTCGCCTCCGAGACGTGCGCCCTCGACCTCGTCGGCGCCGAGCTCGTGCGCGAGGTGGCGCCCGGCGAGGTCGTCGTCGTCGACGGCGACGGGCTGCACGCCGAGCAGGCGCTCGAGCCAGCGGACGGCGGCGCGCTCTGCATCTTCGAGTTCTTCTACCTCGCCCGGCCCGACACGCTTCTGGAGGGCGTCGAGGTGCACGCCGCGCGCGTCCGTATGGGCGAGCGGCTGGCGGCGGAGGCGCCGGTCGAAGCCGACCTCGTGCTCCCGATCCCCGACTCGGGGACGCCGGCCGCGATCGGCTTCTCGCGCGCGCTCGGCATCCCGTTCAGCGAGGGGCTGATCAAGAACCGCTACGTCGGTCGCACGTTCATCCAGCCCGACCAGGAGCTGCGCCGCCAGGGGATCCGGCTCAAGTTCAACCCGCTCGCCGAGGTGGCCGGGAAGCGGCTCGTCGTCGTCGACGACTCGATCGTGCGCGGGAACACGACGCGCGAGATCGTCCGCATGCTGTTCGATGCGGGCGCGGCGGAGGTGCACGTGCGCGTCTCGTCGCCGCCGGTGATCGGGCAGTGCTTCTACGGAATCGACCTCGCCGACCCCGCGGAGATGATCGCCGCCGACCGCACGGTGGAGGAGGTGCGCGAGCGCATCGGCGCCACATCGCTCGCCTACCTCTCCCTCGACGGCCTGGTGGAGGCGACCCGACGGCCGACCTCGTCGCTCTGCCGCGCGTGCCTGACGGGCGAGTACCCGACCGCGGTGCCGGCGCAGTATGCGAAGCTTCGCTTCGAGACGGCGAGGCGCTGACGCGGTCGCGCGCGATCGGGCACGATGGGCCCGCGGTGCGGGCGCCGGCGGAGGCGCCGGAGGTCCGCCGCGATGTCGCCCCGCCGCCGTAGACTCGCCCAAGTGAGCGGCGACCCCCAGCCGAGCAGACCCCGCACCTACGCCGCCGCCGGCGTCTCGCTCGCGACCGCGGACGCGGTCGTCGAGCGGCTGCGCGCCGCGGTCGAGTCGACCGGCGCCACCGGCTTCGGCCATTTCGCAGGGCTCTACCCGCTCGACGAGCGCCGCCTCCTCGCCGCCTCCACCGACAGCGTCGGCTCGAAGCTCCAGCTGCACCGGCGCGCGGGCACGCTCCGCTGGGGCGGGATGGACCTCGCCGCGCACTGCATCGACGACGTGCTCTGCTCGGGCGCCGATCCGCTCTTCCTGCTCGACTACGTCGCCGCGAGCCGAATCGAGCTGGAGCAGGTCGCGGAGCTCGTCGAGGGCGCGGCCGAGGTCTGCCGCGCCGCCGGCGTCGCGCTCATCGGCGGCGAGACCGCGGAGCTCCCCGGCGTCTACCGCGACCGGGAGCTCGACTTCGCCGGCACCTGCGTCGGCGTCGTCGAGCGCGAGCGCGTGATCGACGGCACCCGCTGCGCCCCCGGCGACCTCGTCGTCGGCCTCCCCTCGAACGGCATCCACACGAACGGCTTCTCGCTCGTGCGCGCCATCGTCGGCGAGGACGACTTCGACGCGGAGCTGCTGCTGGCCCCGCACCGGCTCTACGTGGACGAGGTGCGCGCCCTCCGTCGCGAGACGGACGTGAAGGCCCTCGCGCACGTCACCGGCGGCGGCATCCTCGGCAACCTCTCGCGCGTCCTCCCGCCGGGGGTCGAGGCGCGGATCGACTGGCACGCCTGGGAGCGGCCGCCCGTCTTCGCCTGGCTCGCGGAGCACGGCGTCGAGGAGGAGGAGCTGCGCCGCGTCTTCAACCTCGGCATCGGCATGTGCGCCGTCGTGCCGGAGGCGCCGCCCGGCGCGCTCGTGATCGGCGAGCTCGCGGCGAGATGAGGGCGATCGGCGTGCTCGTCTCCGGCGAGGGCACGAACCTCCAGGCGCTGCTCGACGAGGCCCTGCCGGTCGTCGCCGTGGCGAGCAACAAGCCGGGCGCCCGGGCGCTCGAGCGAGCGCGCGCAGCCGGCGTCCCCACCGCTGTCTTCGAGCTCGCCGACTACCCCGACCGCGCCGCCCGCGACACCGCGATGGCCGACTGGCTCGAGGAGCGAGGCGTCCGCCTCGTCGTCCTCGCCGGCTACATGCACCTGCTCACGCCGCCCTTCCTCGCCCGCTTCCCGGACGCGGTCGTGAACGTCCACCCCTCCCTGCTCCCCGCGTTCCCCGGCGCGCACGCAATCGAGGAGCAGCTCGCGGCGGGGGTCGCCGAGTCGGGCGCAACCGTGCACCTCGTCGACGAGGGCATCGACTCGGGCCCGGTGCTCGCGCAGGAGCGCGTGCCCGTCCTCCCCGGGGACACCGCCGAGACGCTCCACGAGCGGATCAAGGCCGTCGAGCATAGGCTCTTACCGAAGGTGGTGAGGGAACTGTGCGCGCGCTGATCTCGACCTGGGACAAGACCGGCCTGGACGCGTTCGCCTCGGGCCTGGACGAGCTCGGCTGGGAGCTCGTCGCGAGCGGCAACACGGCGGCCTACCTCGAGGAGCTGGGCCTCCCGGTCGAGCGCGTCGAGACCCTCACCGGGTCGCCCGAGATGCTCGGCGGCCGCGTCAAGACGCTCCACCCGCGCATCCACGCCGGCATCCTCGCCCGCCGCGACGACCCCGGCGACACCGCGACCCTCGCCGAGCGCGGCATCGAGCCGTTCGACCTCGTCTGCGTCAACCTCTACCCGTTCGAGCAGGTCGCGTCCCGCAAGGACGTCGACGAGGCGGAGGCGGTGGAGATGATCGACATCGGCGGCCCCTCGATGCTGCGCGGCGCGGCGAAGAACTTCGCCCACGTCGCCGCGGTCTGCCGGCCCGAGCAGTACGGCCGCGTCCTCGACGAGCTCCGCCGCGACGGCGTCCTGTCGCTCGAGACGCGCCGGCAGCTCGCAGCGGAGGCGTTCGCGACCACCGCCGCCTACGAGGCCGCGATCGCGGCGTGGTTCTCGGCGCGCGAGCACTTCCCGGACACGCTCGTCGTCGCCCTCGACAAGGTGCTCGACCTCTCGTACGGCGAGAACCCGCACCAGCGGGCCGCCTTCTACGCCGACCGCGGCGCGCGCTGGCACCTCCTCTCGCGCGTCGAGCAGATCCACGGCAAGGAGCTGTCCTTCAACAACCTGAACGACCTCTCGGGGGCGCGGCTGCTCGCGCGCGAGCTCGCGCTGCCGGCCTGCGTGATCGTGAAGCACGCGAACCCGTGCGGCGTCGCGATCGGCGCGACGATCGAGGAGGCCTACGACAAGGCCCTCGCCTCCGACCCCACCTCCGCCTACGGCGGCATCGTCGTGCTCAATCGCGAGGTCGAGGGGCCGCTCGGCGAGAAGCTCGCGGAGCAGTTCGTCGAGGTGCTGTTCGCGCCCGGCTACAGCGAAGACGCGCTCGCCGCGCTCCGGCGCAAGAAGAACACGCGCATCCTCGTCGACCGCGAGCGCCGGACGAACGAGCCGGACGAGCGCCACTACAAGCGCGTGCTCGGCGGGATGCTCGTCCAGGACCCCGACAGCGAGATCGAGGACCGGGACGGCTGGCGGGTCGTCTGCGGCGAGCTCGACGAGCGGCAGTGGGGCGACCTCGTCTTCTCGTGGCGAGTCTGCAAGCACGTGTCCTCGAACGCGATCGTGCTCGCCAAGGACCTCGCCACGATCGGGATCGGGGCCGGTCAGATGAGCCGCGTCGACGCCGTCCGGATCGCGGTGGAGAAGGCCGCCGCCTTCGGGCACGACCTCGCCGGCGCCGCGCTCGCCTCGGACGCGTTCTTCCCCTTCCCCGACGGCCCGCGGGTCGCGCTCGACGCCGGCGTGACCGCGATCGTGCAGCCGGGCGGCTCGCGTCGCGACCGGGACGTGATCGACGCCGTCGCGAGGGCCGGCGCCGCGATGGTCTTCACGGGCCGGCGCCACTTCCGGCACTGAGCCGGCGGCCCCGGGTCGGCCCCTGTTCGGGCGCGGGCGCGTCCTCTACGCTTCCGGCCGATGCCGCGCGAGTACCCCACCGTCCTCGACCTCGTCGGCGGCACGCCGATCGTTCGGCTCGACCGGATCTCGCCGCCGGGCGGCGCGCGCATCATCGCGAAGCTTGAGTACCTCAACCCGGGCGGCTCGGTGAAGGACCGGATCGGGCTCGCCATGATCGAGGCGGCCGAGCGCGAGGGCAAGCTCAAGCCGGGCGGCACGATCGTCGAGCCGACCTCCGGCAACACCGGCGTCGGCCTCGCCATCGCCGCGGCGCGCAAGGGCTACCGCTGCATCTTCGTGATGCCGGACAAGATGAGCCAGGAGAAGATCTCGATGCTGCGCGCCTACGGGGCCGAGGTCGTGATCACGCCGACCGCGGTCGACCACGACTCGCCGGAGTCCTACTACTCCGTGTCGTCGAGGCTCGCCGAGGAGATCCCGGGCGGCTACAAGCCGGACCAGTACTCGAACATGGCGAACCCGCGCGCGCACTACGAGGTGACCGCGCCGGAGATCTGGGAGCAGACCGGCGGCGAGCTCGACGCGATCGTGATCTCGGTCGGCACCGGCGGCACCATCTCGGGGATCGGCCGCTGGTTTCACGAGCGCAAGCCCGAGGTGCGCATCGTCGGCGTCGACCCGGAGGGCTCGATCTACACCGCGCGCGACGAGTCCGAGCTGCACCCGTACCTGGTCGAGGGGATCGGCAAGGACACCTGGCCGGAGACGATCGACCTCTCGGTCGTCGACGAGTGGATCCGGGTGTCGGATCGCGACTCGTTCCTCACGGCGCGGCGGCTCGCCCGCGAGGAGGGGATCCTCGCCGGCGGCTCGGCCGGCTCGACGATCTGGGGCGCGATTCGGGTCGCCGAGCGGCTCGGCCCGGAGGCGACGGTGCTCGCGATCATCCCCGACTCGGGCCGCTCCTACCTGTCCAAGTTCTACGACGACAACTGGATGCTCGAGCACGGCTTCCTCGAGCGCCAGTCGCCGCCGCCGACGGTCGAGCAGGTGCTGCGCTCGAAGCATGGCGCCGACGTCCCCGAGCTGGTCACGATCGCGGCGCACGCGAAGGTCGGCGAGGGGATCGACACGATGCAGCGCTACGGGATCTCGCAGCTGCCCGTGGTGCGCGACGGCCGCTGCGAGTCGCTCGCGGACGTCATCGGCTCGCTGCAGGACCGCGCGCTGCTCGAGCGCGTGTTCGCCAACCCGGACGCCGTGCACGAGGACGTCGCCGCGGTGATGCAGCCGCCGCTCGCCGCGGTCGAGACCTCGGCGACGCTGGATGAGGTCTTCGCCACGCTCACCGGCGGCTCGAACGCGGTGGTCGTCGCACGCGCAGGCAAGCCGATCGGCGTCCTCACCCGCTCCGACCTGCTCGAGTTCTTGGCGCACCGGAGGTAAGCCGCGAAGCGACGTCTCTCCCTACAGACGGGTGCCGTTGCGTTTCGCGTGCGCGCCGAGGCGGCGGGCGGCGAGGTGTAGCTCGCGGGCGGCGCCGAGCAGTTCGCGCAGCCGCTCGAGGCGGGCTCGCTCGGAGCGCAGCTCGAGCAGCTCGTGCTTCGCCTCCGGCGCGATCTCGACGCGCGCCGCCACCTCGAACGAGAACTGCGGCGACGCGGCGTCCGGCGGCTCGGCGTCCGACCCCATGAGCGCCGCGAGCGCCCGGAACGCCTCCGTCACGCGGGCCGCCGCCTCCGCGTCGGGCTCGTCCCACTCGTCCTCGAGCGGCTCGACCTCCGCGGTGAGGAACGAGCGGCCGCGCGTCAGCCGCTCGACGCGGAACCGCTCCCCGCCGACGACGAGGATGTTCATGCGGCCGTCCTCGAAGCGCTCGAGCACCTGCGCCACGCGCGCCCGCGTCCCCGTCTCGCGCACGCCGGCCTCGTCCGCGTAGACGACGCCGAACTCGCGGTCGAGCTCCAGGCACTCGCCGATCAGCTCCTTGTAGCGCTCCTCGAAGATGTGGAGCGGCGCCACCTCGGTCGGCAGGAGGACGATCCCGAGCGGGAAGAGGCCGATCTCCTCCATCCGCCCCAGGGTACGCTTGCTGGCCTACGATTGGAGGCGTGGCGGTAGAGCGCCTGGAGTCGCTGCTGCGAGCCGCGTTTCCGGACGCGGAGGAGCTGCGCGTGGAGGACCGCACGGGCGGCGGCGACCATTTCCAGGTGACGGTCGCGAGCCCCCGGTTCGACGGCCTCTCGCTGCTCGACCAGCATCGCCTCGTCAACGAGGCGCTCGCCGAGCCGCTCCGCGACGGAACCATCCATGAGCTGAGGATCAAGACGAGAGGGACGGGGACATGAGCGAGCTGTCGGAACGGATCAAGGACGTGATCGACAACGAGCCGGTGGCGCTCTTCATGAAGGGGACGCCGCAGTTCGTGATGTGCGGGAACAGCGGCCGTGCGCTCGAGGCGCTGCGGCAGGCGGGCGCACCGGTCACCGCCGTGGACATCCTCCCGGATCCGGCGATCCGCCAGGAGCTGCAGGCGCTTTCCGGCTGGCCGACGATCCCGCAGGTGTTCGTGCGCGGCGAGCTGATCGGCGGCGCCGACATCACGCAGGAGCTGGCCGAGAGCGGCGAGTTGGAGCGGATCCTCGAGGAGAAGCTCGGCCCGGACTACCGGGAGGGCGCGGAGGAGCGCGTCGTCGACGTGCTCAGCGGCGCTCGCGCCTGATCCCGGCCCAGCGCCAGCCGATCGCCGGGAACGCGCCCGCATCGACGAGCGCCTGCTCGAGCGCCTCGCTCGCCGGGCCGCCGAGCCAGCGGTGGAGGTACGGCACCCGCTCGAGCACCGTCTCCTCGTAGCGGGCGCGGAGCGCGTCGAGCAGCACGTCGTGCGGGTGCAGGTCGGGATGGCGGGCGCGC
>JADGHP010000056.1 GCA_019683855.1 Thermoleophilia bacterium | reverse complement strand
CGTTCCCGCATGCGGTCGGCGGCGTCGAGCACGAGGTCGGCGACGGCGGAGGCGGCGGCGTCCGCGTCGGTGTTCTCGATCACGGGCACCCCCTCGCGCAGCGCGCGCTCGACGAGCAGCTCCTGCATGCGGCGGATGTCGTCGAACCGCGCCAGGTACTTCGAGAGCGGCCGCTCCGAGCCGGCGTCGCGGGAGAAGAAGTGCGCCGCGTGCGCCTCCTCGTCCTGGATCGTGAGCAGGCACGAGACGACGACGGCCCGCTCCACGTCCGCGTCGAGGAGCCCGGGGACGAGGTGGACACCCTCGAGCACCATCGACCAGCCCTCGTGCAGCGCGCGGGCCATCGCCGCCTGCACGCCGACGAGCACGTTCCGCGACTGCTCCAGGAAGCCGAACTCGAGCGGGTCGTCGGCGTCGGGGAAGGCGTCGCCGGCCTCGAAGCTCGAGTGATGGATCGAGGGCATGAAGCCGCGCGAGAAGAAGGCCCGCATCGTCTCGCGGATGAAGTCGGTGGACGTGACGCGCGTGATCCCGAACCGGTAGGCGAGCTCGCTGGCGACGGTGGACTTGCCGGTCCCGGTGGCGCCGCCGATCAGGATCAGGATCGGCAGCTCGAGCTCGCGCAGCTCCTGGTAGCGGCGGAGCCGCAGCATCGTCTCGCTCGCCTGCTCCTCGCCGAGGATCTCGAACGCGAGCGCCTCCAGCCGGTCGAGCTCGACGCTGCCCCGGCCGCGCGAGGCGAGGTCGTCGCCGACGCGGCGCGCGAGCGCGTACGCCCGGTCGGCCGGGACTCCGGTCGCCATCAGGGCGCGCGCCATCAGGCCCCGGGAGTACGGGAGCCCGAGCTCGCCGCCGAGCGGGAGCGGCATGATCCGGCGCGGCTGCGTCACGTCCTGCTCCCCGGCGGCGCGAGCCGGTCGAGGAGGAACGCGTCCAGGTCCGGCTCCCCCGGCAGCGGGACGACCTCGTTCTCGGCGAGCACGACGCGGCGGCCGCGCGCGAGCGCGTCCTCGGCGACGAGGTCGATCGCCGCCGCTTTCAGCTCGACGAGGTAGGTGTCCGCGTCGAGGGTCTCGAGCTGCGCCTCGAGCTCGTCGCGCCGGGCGAGGGAGCGCGAGCAGAAGACGACGTCGGCGTCGAGGTGCGCGACCGGCGCAGGCCCGGTCGTGAAGACGGCGACGCGTCCCTCGAGCGGCTCGACCGGACGCAGGCGCAGCGAGAAGCGGATCGTCGGACGGCCCAGGGCGCGGGCCGCCTCCGCCACCTCCTCGCTCGCGGCCAGGACGACGTCGCTGACGAGGGCGCGGTACGCGTTGAGCCCGGACAGGTCGTGGGCGACGAGGACGCGCACGTCGGCCGCGATCGGCGGGATCGCGGCGCCGCTGCCGTCGAAGACGACGACGTCCGGCCCGAGCGACGCCGCCACGCGCGCACCTTCGAGCACGTTCGAGTCGAACGGCGCGCCGGCCATCCCGCCGCCCGCGCGCCGGCAGCCGACGGTGGGCACGCCAACGAGGGCCGCCGTCTCGAGGTGGTCGGAGGCGGCGTGGCGGCCGCTGCGCGCCAGCTCGACGAGCTCCGCCACGGTTGGAGGCGCGCGCAGCACCTCCGGCTCGGGGGGCCCGCCGCGGCCCATCGCGACCACGACGACGTCGCGGTCGCGCGCGAGCAGGCGCGCGACGTGACCGGTGACGGCGGTCTTTCCGATCCGCTTGCCGGTGCCGACCACGGCGAGCGACGGCAGCTCGAACGGGTGGTAGCGCGGCGGGTCGAAGCGGAAGTCCGCTCCCACGTAGGGAAGCCCGAGCGCGAGCGCCCGCGAGGCCCAGAGCAGCCGCTCGCGCGGACCCAGCACCGGCTCGTCGGAGAGATCGACGACGAGGTCCGCCTCGACCGCGTCGAGCGCGTCGACGAGCGGGACGCCGTAGTCCTCGGCTGGAAGCGTCGCCGGCGAAGCCGACGACGGCCGGCCCGAGGACCGCGCGCCTGCGGCGCCCGGCGCGCCGCCGCGCAGCTTCTCGGTCCCGCCGACCAGCAGCGCCCCAACCACCTCGTAGGGCAGCGCCGCGAGCGCGTCCCGCACCACCGGCGCGTAGTGCTCGCCGTCGATCAGCGCGAGCGCCCTCACGGCGTCCGCCCGAAGGACGCGCGTCCTCTCACGCGCTGCGCACCTCGTCGTCGATGCGCGCCGTGTCCTTCTCGTACGTCTTCGTGAACATCGCGAGAAGGCTACGCCTTCCCGTGCGCGAACACGAAGCGCCGCGCCCGGAGGAGCGCGGTGTCCGCGCGCCTCAGAAGACCCAGCGCACCGGGTAGTAGAGCGCGGCGGCGACGAGCGCGGCGGCGGGGAGCGTCAGCAGCCACGCGCTGACGATGTTGCCGGCGACGCCCCAGCGGACGGCCGAGAAGCGGCGCGTCGCGCCCGCGCCCATCACCGAGCCCGCGACGACGTGCGTCGTCGAGATCGGGAAGCCGAAGTGGGTGCCCGCGTACAGGGTGGAGCCGGCCGCGATCTGCGCCGCGAACCCGTGCTCCGGCTGCATCTTGTAGACCCGCTGCCCGAGGGTGCGGATGATCCGCCAGCCGCCCGCGTAGGTGCCGGCCGCGATCGTCAGGCCCGCCGCCACCTTCACCCACGTCGGCACGTAGAAGCTCGAGATGCTCCCGTGCGTGTAGAGAGCGAGCGCGATCACGCCCATCGTCTTCTGCGCGTCATTCGCGCCGTGCGTGAACGCCACCCACGTCCCGGAGACGAGCTGGCCGAGCCGGAAGCCGCGATGCGCCAGGCCGGGGGTGAGCCGGAAGAAGAGGAGGTAGATGACGATGAGCAGGGCGAACGCCGCGGCGAAGCCGACCGCCGGGGAGACCGCGCCGGGGAGGATCACCTTCTCCCAGACCCCGTGCCACTCGACGCCGCTCGAGCCCGACTGGACGAGCGCGGCGCCGACGAGGCCGCCGATCAGGGCGTGCGTCGAGCTCGACGGCAGCCCCGCCCACCAGGTGAGCAGGTTCCAGGCGATCGCGCCGAGCAGCGCCGCGAGCACGGTCTGCCCGGTCGCGAGACCGGTGTCGATGATCCCCTTGCCAACGGTCTTCGCGACCGCGGTGGTGACGAACGCGCCCGCGAGGTTGGCGGCCGCAGAGACGAGCACCGCGGCGCGGGGCGACAGCGCGCGCGTGCCGACCCAGGTCGCCACGTAGTTCGCGGTGTCGTGGAAGCCGTTCGTGAAGTCGAAGGCCAGGCCGACGACGATCACGACGACGAGGAGCGCCGTGGCCACGCGCGGGCTACCGGTTCTTCACGAGGATCGCCTCGAGCACGTCGGCCGCGTTCTCGCACGCGTCGACCGCCTCCTCGAGGCTCTCGTGGATGTCCTTCCAACGGATCACCGACAGGGGATCGCCGTTGCCGGCGAAGAGAGCGGAGATGCCCTCGTGGGCGAGCCGGTCGCCCTCGTCCTCGAGCTCGCGCAGCTCGATCAGGTGCCGCCGCGAGTCCTTGAACCCGTCGAGCCGGGCGACCGCCTCGCGGAGCTTCGTGGCGGCGCGCTCGATCACCTGCGCCTGGCCGCGCGCCTGCTCCGGGATCTCGACGACGCCGTAGCCGCCGATCTTGCCGGCGGCGTCGTCGACGTAGTCGCAGACGTCGTCGAGCGCTCCGGCGAGCCGGTACATGTCGTCGCGGTCGAAGGGCGTGACGAAGGTGCGGTTCAGCAGGTCGACGAGCTCGTGGGTCAGCCGGTCGCCCTCGTGCTCGAGCTCCTTGATGTCGCGCAGCAGCATGTCGACGTCCTGCGGGAAGCGATCGAGGAGCTCGACGAGCCGTTGCGCGATCGCCACCGTGTTGGCGGCGGCGCGGTTGTAGAGATCGAAGAACTCCCGCTTCTGCGGGACGAGGCTGAGGCGCGGCATGACCCGGGTTGTCTACCAGGTCCGGCCGGCGCCCGTCGACGTAACCCCAGCCGGCGTCTCAGCGTCCGACGCAGCCGCTACCGTGATCGGTGATGGGGCTCGACTCCCCGGCTTTCCAGGCGTACCGCGGCTCGGAGCCGCCGCGCTTCGCCAGCCACGCCGAGGTCGAGTGCGCGAAGGTGCTCGACTACTACGGCGTCCCCTGGGAATACGAGCCCCGGACGTTCGTCTTGGAGCAGGACGAGGACGGACGCGTGACGGAGGCGTTCACGCCCGACTTCTACCTGCCCGAGCAGGACCTCTACGTCGAGATCACGGCGATGAAGCAGTCGCTCGTCACCCGCAAGAACCGCAAGCTCCGCAAGCTCCGTGCGCGGTACCCGGACGTCAGGATCAAGCTCTTCTACCGGCGCGACCTCGAGCGCCTTGCCCAGCATTTCAACCTCGACCTCGCGAGCTGACGCTCTCGCCGCCGACGAGCGCATCGGCGAGATCTACCTCTCCGCCGCGGAGATCGCCGCGCGCGTGCGGGAGCTGGGCGCCGAGATCGCCCGCGACTACGAGGGTCGCGAGCCGGTGCTCGTGGGCGCGCTCAAGGCGAGCGTCGTCTTCCTCGCCGATCTGTCGCGGGCGCTGCCGATCCTGCACGCCATCGACTTCGTCGAGCTCGCCGGCTACGGCAGGGCGCGCATGGGCGGCCACCGGCGGATCCGGCTGCTCAAGGACCTGGACCTGGACATCCGCGGTCGCGACGTGCTGATCGTCGAGGACGTGATCGACACGGGGCTGACGCTCCACTACCTCGCGCGCACGCTCGAGCTGCGCGGGACGCGGTCGGTCGCCGCGGTCACGCTGCTCGACCGGCCCTACCGGCGCCTCGTCGACGACCTGCCGGTCCGCTACGTCGGCTTCGTCGTCCCCGACGAGCTGTACGTCGGCTACGGCTTCGACCTCGACGAGCGCCACCGGGAGCTTCCCGACCTCCGCGTCGTCGACCTCTCGGCGGCGCGGCCCGCCCACGAGCCTGAAATTTAGTCTAACCTAAATTCGTGGGCTTGACGAGCGACGAGGCCGGCGCCGCCTCCCGGCTGTACGCCGAGCGGATGCTCCAGGGCCGCAACCGGATGCGGCTGCTGCCGTTCCTCGGTCCCGCGTTCATCGCCTCGATCGCCTACATCGATCCCGGCAACTTCGCGACCAACATCGCCGGCGGCTCGAAGTACGGCTACACGCTCGTGTGGGTGATCGTCGCCTCGAACCTGATGGCGATGCTCGTCCAGGGGCTCTCGGCGAAGCTCGGCGTCGCCACGGGCCGCAACCTGGCGGAGGTGTGCCGCGACGAGCTGCCGCGCCGCCTCGTCGTCGGCCTCTGGTTGCAGGCGGAGCTGATCGCGATGGCGACCGACCTCGCGGAGTTCCTCGGCGCGGCGCTCGGGCTGCACCTGCTCTTCGGGCTCGGGCTGCTCCCCTCGGCGGGCGTCACGGTCGTGGCGTCGTTCCTCCTGCTCGGCCTGCAGCGCTTCGGCTACCGGCCGCTCGAGGCCACGATCGCCGTGATCGTCCTCGTGATCGGGGTCTGCTACGTGATCGAGATCTTCGACGCGCGACCCGACCTCGGCTCGGTGGCGCGGCACGCGGTCGTGCCCGGCTTCGCGGGCGGCGACTCGGTGCTGCTCGCGGTCGGGATCCTCGGCGCGACGGTGATGCCGCACGTGATCTGGCTCCACTCGGCGCTGACGCAGGACCGGATCCGGCCGGAGAACGAGGCGCAGGCGAAGCGGCTGATGCGCCTCACGTGGATCGACGTGCTCGTGGCGATGGCGATCGCCGGGCTGATCAATGCGGCGATGCTCGTGATGGCGGCGAGCACGTTCTTCCGCAGCGGCCTGCACGACGTCGAGTCGCTGGAGAGCGCCCACCGGACGCTCGTGCCGCTGCTCGGCGGCGCCTCGAGCGCGCTGTTCGCGCTCGCGCTGCTCGCGTCGGGCCTCTCCAGCTCGGCGGTCGGGACGCTCTCCGGGCAGGTGGTGATGCAGGGCTTCATCCGGCGCCGGATCCCGATTGCGCTGCGGCGGCTCGTGACGATGGCGCCCGCCTTCGCCGCCGTCGTCGCCGGCGCCGACCCGTCGCGGACGCTCGTCTTGAGCCAGGTGATCCTCTCGTTCGGGATCCCGTTCGCGCTCGTGCCGCTCGTCGTGTTCACGAGCAGGCGCGACCTGATGGGCGCGCTCGCCAACACGCGTCTCACGACGGTGGCCGCGTCGGCGGTGGCGGTCCTGATCGTCGGCTTGAACGTCCTGCTGCTCGCGCAGACGTTCGGCCTCTGAGGCGCTACAGGTAGCCGAGCGGGTCGACCGGGTTGCCGTTGACCCGCACCTCGAAGTGGACGTGCGGCCCGGTGCAGGTACCGGTGCAGCCGGCGTAGGCGATCACCTGGCCCTGCGCGACCCCCTGGCCGCAGGAGACGGCGACGCGCTCGTTGTGGCCGTACGCGGTCGCGTAGCCGCCGCCGTGGTCGATCACGACGAGGTTCCCGTAGCCGGACATCCAGCCGCACCAGACGACCTTGCCGGCCGCAGCCGCGCGGACGGGCGTGCCGGAAGGGACGCCGATGTCGATGCCCGGGTGGAGCGTCCCCCAGCGCTGGCCGAACGGGCTCGTGATCGGGCCCGACACCGGCCAGATGAAGCGCGGAGCGCCCGAGGGCGCCGGCGCCGAGGACGGCGAGGTCGAGGTCGTGGCGGTGGCGGCGCTCTGCGCGGCCGCCCGGAGCTTCGCCGCGAGGGCGGCGCTCGCCGCCTGCAGCGCCTTCGCCTCCTCGATCTCGTTCTGCATCTGCGCGCGCGTGACCGACAGGGCGTGCGCTCTCCCCCGTCGCGCCCCGGCGAGCTCCTGGCGGCTCGCGAGGAGCTGGCTGCGCAGGAGCGCGACCTGCTGCGCCCGTCCGGAGATCACCCGAGTCTCGTCGGCGACGCTTCGGCGCATCGCACGGGTGCGGTGGCGCGCCAGCGCGACCTGGCGCTTGGCGGCGGCGACGTCGGCCGCCGCCTGCTTGTCCTGCGCCGCGATCGCGCCGAAGTAGTGCGCCTGGTCGAGCACGTCCTGGAAGCTCTTCGCCGCGAGCAACAGGTCGACCGTGGTCGGCGGCGGCTCCTTGTAGATCGCGACGAGCCGCTGCTCGAGCCGTCGCACGGCGAGGTGGTACTGCCGCCGCAACGTCCGGAGGCGGACGGTCTGGAGCCGGTACAGCTCGTCGAGCTTCGCGAGCCGCCTCCGGTGGAGCGCGAGATCGGTCTGGAGCGCGGCGAGGCGGCTGGAGACGTCGCCGACGCGCTGCTCCAGCGCGTGGATGCTGCGGGTGAGCGACGAGATCTGGGTCGTCAATCGCGCCGCGCGCTCCTTCGAGCGGGCGAGCTGCGCCTGCACGGCGGCGAGCTTCGCGTCGACGCTCGCCTTCTGCGAGCCGATGTCGTCGGCGGCCGCGGGGGTAGCGAGCGCGAGCGCGAGCGCAAGCGGAAGCCACAGCCGGCGAGCCATCGCTCCCATCTTCGCCAGCGACACGGACGACCCTGCTTCGCGGCTCAGCGAGCGGGCGGCTCCTGGGCGACGCCGTCCGGCGCGCGGAGAGGGCGTGCGCGCTCGTCGGGATCCGCCTGCCGGGACTCCTCCGCCGCCCGCAGCGCCTCCGCCGCCTGCCGCCGCAGCGGCCCGACCTGGGCGCGGTAGTCCTCGTCGGAGACCTTGCCGGTGCGGTGGTCGAGCTCGAGCTCCTTCAGCGCGGCGAGCGCACGGTCGCGCTCCTCGGCGAGCGCGAGCCGCCGCCGCTCCTGCGTCCCCGGCTCGTCGAGGCGGTCGCTCGCCGGCGCCGGCTCGCGCAGGAACGGCCGCGCCACGAACACGACCGCGAGCACCGCGAGCGCGGCGGCGAGGCCGAGCCCCCACTCCACGGGCCTACGCTCCCGCGTGGGCGGCGCCGGGCTCGTAGCGCTCGGCGAGCCGCCGCTGCTCGACGGCGTCCGGCCACATGGCGACGAGCGCGCCGCCGACGAAGACGACGCCAGCCAGCCAGATGAGGTTGACGAGCGGTTTCACGAGCACCTTCAGGTAGAGGGTTCCGTCCTTGCCGATCTGGTCGGCGATCGTGAACACGTCGCCGAGGTTGCGGGGGTCGTGGTAGATCGAGACCTCGTTCGAGGTCTGCTGCTCGACCGGGTAGCTCCGCTTGCCCGGGTGCAGGGTGGCGAGGTGCGAGCCGCCGCGGCCGACCTCGACCGTCGCGCGCACGGCCTGCGCGTTCGCTTCCTGTCGCGTCTCGAGCGCCCTGTAGGTGAGCGTATAGCCGGCGACCTGCATGGACTCGCCCGCGCGGAGCGCTCGCTCGCGGACGGTCTGGTAGGCGCTCGAGCCGGCGATCCCGATCGCGAGCAGGACGACGGCGGCGTGGACGACGTAGCCGCCGTAGCGGCGCCGGTTGCGCGCGACGAGCATCGCGAAGGCTCGCGGAACGCTCTCGCCCGCGATCGCGCGTCGGGCCGCCGTTCCGCGCCAGAACTCGAGCGCGATCGAGGCGGCGACGAAAGCGGAGAAGGTGTACGCGAGCAAGCCGGGGGTCGAGCTGCCGAAGCCGAGGGCGAGCAGAACGACGCCGGTGACGACCGCCGCCGCGAGCGGCACGAGGAACGTCCTCCCGAGCGAGCGCAGCGAGGCGCGCCGCCAGGCGACGAGCGGCCCGAGGCCCATGAGCAGAAGCAGCGGCAGGCCGAACACGTGGAGGAAGAAGTCGTAGTACGGCTTGGAGACCGACCGCGTCTCGCCGCGCAGCGCCTCCGAGAGCAGCGGGTAGACGACGCCCCAGAGGATCGTCAGGCAGAGGGCGACGAGCAGCAGGTTGTTGTAGAGGAAGGTCGCCTCGCGGGAGACGAGCGACTCGAGCTTCGTCCGGGTGCGCAGCAGCGGCAGGCGCAGATGGATGAGCGCGACCGAGAGCGCCGCCACGAGCGCGATGAAGCCGAGGAACCAGCCGCCGAGCGGGCTCTGGGAGAACGAGTGGACGGAGTTGACGACGCCCGAGCGGGTGAGGAAGGTGCCGAACAGCGAGAGGCCGAAGGCGAGCGCGACGAGCGCCATGTTCCAGACCTTCAGCATCCCGCGCTTCTCCTGGATCATCACCGAGTGCAGGAACGCCGTGGCGGCGAGCCAGGGCATGAGCGCCGCGTTCTCGACCGGATCCCAGGCGTAGTAGCCGCCCCAGCCGATCTCGACGTACGCCCAGTGGGCGCCGAGTAGCTGGCCGATGCCGAGGAACGTCCACGCGGCGAGCGTCCAGCGGCGCGTGACGACGATCCAGCGCTCGTCGGTGCGACCCGCGAGCAGGGCGCCCATCGCGAACGCGTACGGGATCGTCAGGCCGACGTAGCCGAGGTAGAGCGCCGGCGGGTGCGCGAGCATGTAGGGGTTCTGGAGGCTCGGCACCATGCCGGCGCCGTCGGCCGGCGCGGGCGCGGTCGCGAACGGGCTCGAGACGAAGCAGAGCATGAAGGCGAAGAAGGTGCCGACGAGCCCGAGCACCGGCACCACCCACACGACGAGGTCGCGCGCGCTCCGGTTGAGCCAGACGGCGAGCGCGGCGTAGCCGGTGAGGACGAGGAGCCAGAGGAGGAGCGATCCCTCCTGCCCGCCCCAGAACGCGGACAGCGCATAGCCGAGCGGCAGGGCGCGGCTCGTGTGCTCCGCGACGTAGACGAAGGCGAGATCGCGGCGGGCGAGCGCGACGACGAGCACGATCGCCGCGACGATCGTCGCCGGGAAGGCGGCGAGCAGCGCGTTCTGAGCGGAGAGCGCGAGCCGGCGGCGGCGCTTCCA
>JADGHP010000055.1 GCA_019683855.1 Thermoleophilia bacterium | reverse complement strand
CCCCCCCCCCCCCCCCCCCCCCCCCCGCCCCCCCCCCCCCCCCGCCGCCCGCGCCGCCCGCGGGGGGGCCCCCCCGCTACGGCTCGTAGTCGACGAGCTCGAGGTAGACCATCTCGGCCGCGTCGCCGGGACGGGGGCCGAGCTTCACGATCCTCGAGTAGCCGCCGGGCCGATCGGCCATCCGCGGGCCAACCTCGGCGAACAGCTTGTGCACAACCTCCTGCGAGCGGAGCTGCGCAAGCGCCTGCCGGCGGGCGTGGAGGTCGCCGCGACGGCCGAGCGTGATCATCTGCTCGGCGAACGGCTTCACCGCCCTCGCCTTCGCCGCGGTCGTCTTGATCCGCCCGTGCTCGATCAGCGCGCAGGCGAGATTCGCGTACAGCGCCCTGCGGTGCGCCGCGTCGCGCCCGAGCTTCTTGCCGGTCCGCGCATGACGCATCGACTAGTCCACCACCTACTCGAGGCCTCCGTCGTCGCCGCGGAGAGCGAGACCGTGCTGCGCCAGCGTCTCCTTGACCTCCTCGATCGACTTCTTGCCGAAGTTCGGGATCGCGGCGAGCTCCTGCTCGGTCTTCATCACGAGATCGCCGATCGTCTCGATCCCGACCCGCTTCAGGCAGTTGTACGAGCGGACGCCCAGCTCGAGCTCCTCGATCGGGAAGTTCTCCATCCCGTGCGCGAGCGCGGCCTCGGGACCGCCGCCGGCGCCCTCCGCCGCAGCCGCCTCCCCGAACCCCTCGATCTTCTCGAGGTCGGTGAAGATCGCGAGCTGGCGGATGAGGATCTCGGCCGCCTCGGCGAGCGCGTCCTTGGGGTCGACGGAGCCGTCGGTGGTGATGTCGAGCGTGAGCTTGTCGTAGTCGGTGCGCTGCCCGACGCGCGCGGCCTCGACCGCGTAGGCGACACGGCGCACCGGCGAGAAGATCGAGTCCGTCGGGATGACGCCGATCGTGTGCTGCGGCCCGCGGTTCATCTCGGCCGGCGAGTACCCGCGGCCACGACCGATCGTGAGCGTCATCTCGAGCCGGCCGCGATCGGAAAGGTTGGCGATCTCGAGCTCCGGGTTGAGGATCTCGAGCTCAGCCGGCGCCTCGATGTCCGCGGCGGTGACGACGCCCGGCCCCTTACGGGCGACGTGCACCTCGACCTCGGGCGACTCGCCGTGCAGGCGGCAGACGAGGTTCTTGAGGTTGAGGATGATGTCGGTGACGTCCTCGCGGACGCCGGGCAGCGTCGTGAACTCGTGCGCGGTGCCCTCGATCTTGACCGAGGTGACCGCCGCCCCCTCGAGCGAGGAGAGCAGCACGCGGCGCAGCGAGTTGCCGAAGGTGTGGCCGAAGCCGCGGTCGAGCGGCTCGATGACGAAGACCCCGCGATGCTCGCCCACCTCCTCGTGGACGATCTTCGGGATCTGGAAGTTCATTTCGCGTGTCGCCAAAAGGAATCCCTCTCTCCGGTTACTTCGAATAGAGCTCGACGATCAGCTGCTCCTCGACGGGCGTGTCGATCTCGGCGCGCTCCGGCTGCTTCAGCACCTTGCCCGTCAGACCGTCGTGGTCGGCCTGGAGCCAGGGAGCGACGGTGGAGACGAGATCGGTCGCGTCGCGGATCAGCTGCTGCGCCGAGGAGCTCGGCGCGACGGTGACGACGTCGTTGGGGCGCACCTGGTAGCTCGGGATGTTCACCCGGCGCCCGTTGACGTGGAAGTGCCCGTGCCGCACGAGCTGGCGCGCCTGCGCGCGCGACGCGGCGAAGCCGAGGCGGTAGACGACGTTGTCGAGCCGCGTCTCGAGCAGCCGCAGTAGCTCCTCGCCGGTGACGCCCGAGCGGCGCGACGCCCGCTCGTAGTAGGTGCGGAACTGCTTCTCGAGCAGCCCGTAGTAGCGGCGCGCCTTCTGCTTCTCGCGCAGCTGGAGCAGGTACTCGCTCTGCTTGATGCGTCCGCGGCCGTGCTCGCCCGGCGGGTACGAGCGGCGCTCGATCGCGCACTTCTCCGTCAGGCAGCGCTCGCCCTTGAGGAAGAGCTTCATGCCCTCGCGGCGGCAGACGCGGCACTTCGGTCCGAGATCGCGTGCCACTCGTTCAGACCCTCCTTCTCTTCCTGGGCCGGACGCCATTGTGCGCCTGCGGGGTCACGTCCTTCACGCTGAGGATCTCCAGCCCCGCAGCCTGGAGGGAGCGGATCGCCGTCTCGCGGCCCGACCCCGGACCCTTGACGAAGACCTCGACCTTCTGCAGGCCGTGCTCCATGCCCTTGCGGGCGGCGGCGTCGGCGGTCACCTGCGCGGCGAACGGGGTCGACTTGCGCGAGCCCTTGAAGCCGGCCGAGCCGGCGGACTCCCAGGCGATCACGTTCCCCTCGCGGTCGGTGAGCGCGACGATGGTGTTGTTGAAGCTCGTCTTGATGTGCGCCTGGCCGATGGTGATGTTCTTGCGGACGCGACGGCGGGTGCGACCCCGGGTCGCCTGTCTCCTCGGAGGCGCCACGTTACTTGCCCTTCTTCCCGCGTCCGACGGTCTTCTTCGGCCCCTTGCGCGTGCGGGCGTTCGTCTTCGTCCGCTGGCCGCGAACGGGCAGGCCCCGCCGGTGGCGGATGCCCCGGTACGCGCCGATCTCGGAGAGCCGCTTGATCGCCTGCTGCCGCTCGCGGCGCAGGTCCCCTTCGACCTCGAGATTGGCGTCGATGTACGCGCGCAGCTTCGCGACCTCGTCGTCGGTGAGGTCCCGCACCTTCGTGTCCGGGTTCAGCCCGAGCTCGGCGGCGACCTTGCGCGCGGTCGACCGGCCGATGCCGTAGATGTAGGTCAGCCCGATCTCGAGCCGCTTCTGGTTCGGAAGGTTGACTCCGGCGATTCGCGCCACGCTGTTCCTCTGTCTCCTCGTCCCCGCGTCCTCAGCCCTGCCGCTGCTTGTGCCGCGGGTTCGAGCAGATGACCATGGTCGTGCCGTGCCGCTTGATCACGCGACAGCGCTCGCACATGGGCTTGACGGACGGGCGGACTTTCATCGTGTTCTAGCGGTGCCTGTAGGTGATCCGGCCGCGGTTGAGGTCGTATGGGCTCAGCTCCACCTTGACCTTGTCGCCGGGGAGGATCCGGATGTAGTGCTTGCGCATCTTCCCGGAGATGGTCGCGAGGACGGAGTGGCCGCCGTCGAGCTGCACCCGGAACATCGTGCTCGGGAGCGCCTCGACGACCTCGCCTTCGACCTCGATCTTCTCTTCCTTCGTGGGCACTCTTCGTTCGATAGAAGCGTTCGGCCTTCCCTCAGGCGTACATACGCGCACGGCACGACGCCGTGCGCGGCAGGGGTTCATCGTAGCAGAGGAGCTCTGGCGCCCGTGAGGATCCTGGGGCCCTCCGCGGTCACCGCCACCGTGTGCTCGAAGTGGGCCGCGAGCGACTCGTCCACCGACGAGATCGACCACTCGTCCTCGTGGACGTAGACGTCCGGCGAGCCGGCCGTGATCATCGGCTCGATCGCGAGCGTCATCCCCTCCTGCAGCAGGGGACCTCGCCCGGGCGGGCCGTAGTTGGGGATCTGCGGGTCCTCGTGGTAGTGGCGACCGACGCCGTGCCCGACGAGGCTGCGCACGACCGAGAAGCCGGCGCCCTCGACCACCTCCTGGATCGCGTGCGAGATGTCGGAGAGCCTGTTGCCGACGCGCGCCTGCTCGATGCCGGCGGCGAGCGCCTCCTGGCAGACGTCGAGCAGCCGCTGCGCCTCCGGGTCGATCTCCCCGACGCCGAAGGTGACGGCGCTGTCGGCGACGAGCCCGTCGAGCGTGACGCCGAGGTCGACCGAGATCACGTCGCCCTCTCGCGCCCGGTACTCGTTGGGGATGCCGTGCACGACCATCGAGTTCGGCGAGATGCAGAGCGCGGCCGGAAAGCCCTTGTAGCCCTTCGACGTCGGGATTCCGCCCTTCGAGCGGACGTGCTCCTCGGCGAGGCGGTCCAGCTCGAGCATCGACACGCCGGGCTCGAGGCGCTCGCCGACGAGCGCGAGCGTCTCGGCGACGAGCGCGCCGGCGCGAGCCATCCCCTCGATCTCGGCCTGCGACTTGCGGATGATCACGACGCGACCTCGCGCTCCCGCGCCGCCTCGAGCGCCTGGCCGATCTCTGCGAACACCTCGGGGATCGTGCGCTCCGCGTGCACCTTCACCAGTCTGCCCGTGGCGAGGTAGTGCTCGACGACCGGCTCGGTGTCGCGGTGGTAGATCTCGAGGCGCCGCTCGATCGCCTCGGGCGTGTCGTCGGCGCGCCCCTCGAGCTCGGCGCGCTTGCGCATCCGCTCGCGGCAGATCTCGTCGTCGAGCTCGAGCAGGAGCACGATCGAGAGCGGCCGCCCGATCTCGCGGAGCATCTCGTCGAGCGCCTCCGCCTGGGCGAGGTTGCGCGGGAAGCCGTCCAGGACGAAGCCCTCGCTCGCGTCTTCCTGCGCCAGCCGCTCCCGGATGAGCGCGATGGTGATCTCGTCGGGGACAAGCTGCCCGGAGGCGAGGATCGGCTCCACCCGGCGGCCGAGCTCCGTGCCGGCGGCGACCGCGGCGCGGAACATGTCGCCGGTCGAGACGTGCGGGATCCCATACGCCTCCGCGATCTTCGCCGCCTGGGTGCCCTTTCCCGAGCCCTGCGGACCGAGCAGCAGGACGTTCATCCGCGAGATGCCCGACGGCATCTACCTGAGGAAGCCCTCGTAGTGCCGCATCATCATCTGCGACTCCATCTGCCGCATCGTGTCCAGCGCGACGCCGACGACGATCAGCACCGAGGTGCCGCCGAGGGCGCGCGAGGTCGCCTGCGAGAAGCCGAAGTACGCGATGAAGATGCTCGGCGCGACGGCGACGATCGCGAGGAAGAGCGACCCCGGCAGCGTGAGCCGCTGCAGCACGCGGTCGAGGTAGGCGGCGGTCGGCGGCCCCGGACGGATGCCCGGGATGTACCCGTTGTACTTGCGCAGGTTGTCGGCCTGGTCGACCGGGTTGAACTGGACCGACGTGTAGAAGTACGTGAAGATGATGATCAGCACGGCCTCGCTGAGCAGGTAGGGCCAGCTCGAGAACTGGAAGTTGCGGCTGACCCAGCCGTTCCACGCAGGGGCGAAGCTCGCGACGGTCGACGGGATCGCGAGGATTGCCGCGGCGAAGATGACCGGGATCACGCCGGCCATGTTCACGCGCAGCGGCATGTAGGTGGAGCCGCCCGTGGTCTGCCGGCTGCCGAGCTGGCGCCGCGCGTACTGGACGGGGATCCGGCGCTGGCCCTCCTGGACGAACACGACCGCGACGACGACGCCGAGCGCGACCAGCGGGAAGAACAGGCGCTCGGTCGTGTCGCCGTTCACCCACGCGCTGATCCCGGTGGGCGCGTAGGCGAGGATCGAGGCGAAGATCAGCAGCGAGATGCCGTTGCCGATCCCGCGCTTGGTGATCTGCTCGCCCATCCACATCAGGAGCGCGGTGCCGGCGGTGAGCGTGAGGACGATGATGATCATCTTGCCGGCGTTCACGTTCGGGAGCGCGCCCTGGCGCTTGAACAGGAACGCGTAGCCGGTGGACTGCGCCGCGGCGAGCCCGATCGTCAGGTAGCGCGTGTACTGGGTGATCTTGGCGTAGCCGGCCTCGCCCTCCTTCTGCAGCCGCTCGAGCGTGGGGATGACGACGGTGAGGAGCTGCAGGATGATCGACGCGGTGACGTAGGGCATGATCCCGAGCGCAAAGAGCGAGAAGCGCTCGAGCGCCGACCCGGAGAAGAGGTTCAGCAGATTGAGGACGCCGCCGCCGCCCGCGCCCGAGAAGTAGTTCTGGATCGCGCCCTGGTCGATGCCGGGGGCGGGGATCCAGGACCCGAGCCGGTAGACCGCGAGCACGCCCGCGGTGAAGAGCACGCGCCGGCGCAGCTCGGGGACGCGCCAGGCGTTGGTGAGCCAGGAGAGCAAGGGGCTAGCCCTCGCCCTCCGGGACGTGCTCGTCGCCGGGCGTCTCGTCCGGCGCGGCGCCCGCCTCGCCGGCCTCCTCGCCGCCGGCGGTCTTGGGGACGGCTGGCTTCGCCTTGGGGGCGCGCTTGGGCGCCTTCGGCTCGCGCAGCAGCTCGACGGTGCCGCCCGCCGCCTCGATCTTCCGCCGGGCCGAGGCGGAGATCGCGTGCACGCGGACGGTGAGCTTCTTCGTCACCTCGCCCACCCCGAGCAGCTTGACGTCCCTCTTCGTGTTCTTGATTACGCCCTTCTCGACGAGCGACTCCGGCGTCACCTCGTCCCCATCGTCGAAACGCTCGAGCTCACGGACGTTCACCGGCACGGCGAACGTCCGGAACGGGCCGATCGGCATCGCGTCCTTCGAGGTGGCGCCGCGCTGCTTGCCGATCCGCATGTAGACCGGCATCTGGCCGCCCTCGAAGCCGACGCGCATCTTGTGCGAGCCCGAGCGTGCCTTCTGCCCCTTGACGCCGCGACCCGCGTAGCGGCCCTTCCCCGACCCGAGGCCGCGGCCCACGCGCTTGCGGTCCTCGCGCGGCTGCGCGGGGCTCAGGCTCGAGAGGCTCAGCTTGCGTTCGGCCATCAGGCGCTCTCCACCTTCACGAGGTGACGGACCTTGCGGAGCATGCCGGCGAGAGCCGGCGACTCCTCGTGCTCGGCGCTGCGGCCGATCCGGCCGAGACCGAGCGCACGGAGGGTACCGCGGTGCCGCTCGCTCTGCCCGATCGCGCTTCGGACCTGCGTGATCCTGAGCTTCGCCATCTACGACCCGTCCTCCGCCTTACCGGCGCGCTTCCTCGGGCTCGCCTCGGCGGCGGCCTCCTCGACCTCGGGCTTCGACCGCGCGGCGGGGATCGGCAGCACCTCGCTGATCGTCTTGCCGCGAGCGCGCGCGACGTCCTCGGGGCGACGCAGCTGCTGGAGCGCGACGACGGTCGCCTTCGTCATGTTGATCGGGTTCGTCGTGCCGAGGCTCTTGGCGAGGACGTTGCGGACGCCGCCGAGCTCGAGCACCGCGCGCACGCCGCCCCCGGCGATGACGCCGGTGCCCTCGGAGGCGGGGCGCAGCAGGACCTTGGCGGCGTCGAACTCCCCGAGCACCTCGTGGGTGATCGTCGAGCCGTGCTTGGGGACGGTGAAGAGGTTCTTCTTCGCGTCCTCGACCGCCTTCGTGATCGCGAGCGGCACCTCGCGCGCCTTGCCGTAGCCGACGCCGACGCGGTCGACCTCGTCGCCGACGACGACGAGCGCGGTGAAGGAGAAGCGCCGGCCGCCCTTGACGACCTTGGCGACGCGGTTGATCTCGACGACGCGCTCCTTCAGCTCGCGCGTCTCGGTGTAGTCGACTGCTGCCATCAGAAGCGGAGTCCTCCCTCGCGAGCGCCGTCGGCGAGCGCCTTGACGCGTCCGTGGTAGAGGTAACCGGCGCGGTCGAAGACGCACGTCTCGATCCCGGCCTTCCTCGCGTTGGCGGCGAGCAGCCGGCCCACCTCCGCCGCCTGCTCGGTCTTGTCGCCCTTGAACGACTTCAGCGCGAGCCACGACGCCGCGGCGAGCGTGCGGCCGGCGGTGTCGTCGACGAGCTGCGCCTCGATGCCGCGGTTGGAGCGGAAGACGACGAGGCGCGGCCGCTCCGCCGTCCCGCGGATCTTGCTCCTCACGCGCCGGTGTCGACGCGCGCGAGCTTCCCTGACCGAAAGAGCCGGCATCTAGCTTCGCCCTCCTCTCGCGCGAGGCGCGCAGCAGCTTGCGCTAGGCACGCTTGCCCACCTTCCTGCGCACGTGCTCGCCCTCGTAGCGGATGCCCTTGCCCTTGTACGGCTCGGGCGGGCGCACCTTGCGGATCTCCGCGGCGGTCTGGCCCACCTGCTGCTTGTCGGTGCCCTTGACGACGATCTGCGTCGGCGCGGGCACTTCGAACGTGATGCCCTCGCGCGGCGTGATCGTGACGGGGTGCGAGAAGCCGACGCTGAGCTCGAGATCGCTGCCCTTGAGCGCGGCGCGGTAGCCGACGCCCTGGATCTCGAGGCGCTTCTCGAACCCCTTGGTGACGCCCTCGACCATGTTCGCCACCAGGGTACGCGTCAGCCCGTGCAGCGCCCGGTCCTCGCCGCGGTCGGTGGGGCGCGTGACGACGATCTGCCCGTCCTGCTGCTCGATCCGCATCCGCTGCGGCACCTGCTGCTGGAGGGTGCCGAGCGGCCCGGCCACCTGCACGCGACCCGGGTCGATCGTCACGGTCACGCCCGCGGGGATCTCGACTGGCTTTCTCCCGATTCTGCTCATGGTCTTTCGCTCCGCGGAAGACTAGTCGAAGTCTTCCGCGTCATCGTTTCTCCTGTTGAAATCCCTGTCATCCTTCTCCTAGCCTTTGCGCGGCAAGACGCTGCTACCAGACGAAGCACACGACCTCGCCGCCGATGCCCCGCTCCTGCGCCGTCCGGCTGGTGACGAGGCCGGAGGAGGTGGACAGGATCGCGACGCCCATCCCGCCCAGCACGCGCGGAAGACGATCCTTCCGGGCGTAGACCCGGCGGCCCGGCTTCGACACGCGCTTCAGGCCCGAGATCACCCGTTCGCGGTTCCGGCCGAACTTGAGGTGGATCACCAGCGTATCGAAGGACTTCCCCTTCTCGACGTGGTAGTCGCGGATGTAGCCCTCCTCCTTGAGCAGGCGGGCGATCTCCACCTTCATCTTCGAGCTCGGCATCTCCACGCGCTCGTGCAGCGCCTTGTTGGCGTTGCGGATGCGGGTGAGCATGTCGGCGATCGGATCGGTGATCATTTCTCTCTCCGGTTTCTGGTGCTCGTCACCAGGAACTCTTCGTCATGCCCGGGATCACGCCCTGGTGCGCGAGCTCGCGCAGGCAGATCCGGCAGAGGCCGAACTTGCGGAACACGGCGCGCGGCCGACCGCAGCGGTTGCAGCGCGTGTAGTGCCGCACCTTGTACTTCTGCGGCCGCTGCTGCTTGATGACGAGCGACTTCTTCGCCACGTGTCCTACTCCCTTCTCCGGCCGTCGCTCCGGAACGGCAGACCCAGGGCGGCAAGCAGCGCGAAGGCGTGGTCGTCGGTCTTCGCGCTGGTCGTGATCGTCACGTCGAGGCCGCGGACCTGCTGAATGTCGTCGTAGTTGATCTCCGGGAAGATGATCTGCTCGCGCACGCCGAGCGAGTAGTTGCCGCGGCCGTCGAACGAGGCCGGGTTGAGCCCGCGGAAGTCGCGGATGCGCGGCAGCGCGATCGAGATCAGCCGGTCGAGGAACTCGTACATGCGAGCGCCGCGCAGCGTCACGCGCGCGCCGACGGGCATGCCGGTGCGAACCTTGAACTGCGCGATCGACTTGCGGGCGCGCCGCACCTGCGCCCGCTGACCGGCGATCGTCGTCAGCTCCTCGATCGCGGAGTCGAGCGCCTTGGCGTCGGTCTTCGCCTCGCCGACGCCCATGTTGAGCGTGATCTTCTCGATGCGAGGCACCTGCATGATCGACTCGAGGCCCAGCTCCTCCTTCAGACGCGGGCGCACCTCGCGCTCGTAGCGCTCCTTGAGGCGAGGGACGTACGTCTCGACGGCGGCGTTCATCGGTCGATCTCCTGGCCGCAGCCCTCGCGCTTGCACACGCGGACGCGGACGGTCTTGTCCTTCACGGTCTTCACCACCGTGCCGACGCGAGTCGGGCGCTTGCACGTCGGGCACACGACCATCACGTTCGAGACGGGCAGCGGCGCCGGCTTCTCGACGATCCCGCCCGGGATCATCTGCGGCCCGCCCATCCGGCTCGCCTTCTGGATGGGCCGGGGACGCTGGTGCCGCTTGACGATGTTGA
>JADGHP010000005.1 GCA_019683855.1 Thermoleophilia bacterium | reverse complement strand
GATCTCCTCGGCCTCCTCGCGCGTGAAGGCGCGGAGCGTCTCGGTCTGCTCGCCGCCGATCGCCTGCAGCCGCGTCACGATCTCGAGGGCGACGTCGTCGTTCGGGGCCTCGAAGATCTCGACGACGTCGTAGCGGCCGAGCGTCACCCAGACCCCGACGAGCTTCCCGCCCGCCTCCTCGATCATCCGCTCCCCGTCCTCGACCCGGTCGCGCCACGCGGGCAGGCCCATCCGCCCCTGCGACGTCCAGCGGATCAACGACACGTAGTGCGGCACGTGGCAATCCTTACATGGACGCCGCGCCCGCCGGAACCCGTCCGCAGAAGTAGCCTCCGCGCCGTGCGACTCAACGCCTACCTCGCCCGCGCCGGCGTCGCCTCCCGCCGCCGCGCCGACGAGCTGATCAAGGCCGGCCGCGTGCGCGTGAACGGCGAGCCCGGCCGGCTGAACACGTTCGTCGCGGCGGGCGATCGCGTCGAGGTCGACGGTCGCGAGGTGTCGGCGCAGCCGCTCGCCTACTACCTGCTGCACAAGCCGGCGGGCGTCGTGACGACCGTCCGCGACCCGCAGGGCAGGCCCACGGTCGTCCAGCTCGTGCCGGCGCAGCCGCGCGTCGTCCCGGTCGGCCGCCTGGACGCGGACACGACGGGCGCGCTCCTGCTCACGAACGACGGCGCACTGGCGCACCGCCTCGCGCACCCCCGCTACGGCGTCGAGAAGGTCTACGAGGCGGAGGTCGAGGGCGACCCGGACGAGAAGGCGCTGCGTCGCCTGCGCGACGGCGTCGAGCTCGACGACGGGCGCACCGCGCCCGCCCGCGCGCGCCGGCTCGGCCCGGGCCGCGTCGAGCTCGTCCTCCACGAGGGCCGCAAGCACCAGGTGAAGCGGATGCTCGCCGCCGTCGGCCACCCCGTGCTGCGGCTGCACCGCAGCGGCTACGCGGGGCTCGAGCTGGGGGGCCTTCCCCCTGGTGCCTGGCGGCCGCTGCGCGCCGAGGAGGTGGCGCGCCTGCGCACGCTCGTCGGCTCCGCCGCGCGCGGCGACCGGCGGACGACCGCCTGAGAGAGGCGCTACAGGCCGCGAGGGCGGGCCGCCCCGAACAGTCGGCCCGCCTCGACCTGCACGAAGCCCATCCGCTCGTACATCGCCTCGAGCGTCGGCTCGGCGACGCGCCGCGCCTTCTCCGCGCCCACGGCGAGCAGTCGCTGCAGCTCCCGCTCGTCTGAGCGCAGCGCCTCGAAGCGCTCGCGGATCGGCGCGAGCAGCTCGACGACCGCCTCGCCGACCGCCTCCTTGAACTCGCCGTAGCCCGCACCGGCGAAGCGGCGCTCGAGCTCGGCGATCGGCTCGCCGGTGGCGACGCTCATGATCTCGAGCAGGTTCGAGATCCCCGGCTTGCCGTCCGGGTCGTAGCGGATCTCCCGCTCGGAGTCGGTCACCGCGGACTTGAACTTCTTGCGGATCGCGTCGGGCGGGTCGGTCATGTAGACCGCGCCCTGCTCGCTCGAGAGGGTCGTCGACATCTTCTTCGTCGGCTCCTGCAGGTCCATGATCCGGCCGCCGATCTCGGGGAAGACGCCCTCGGGGATGCGGAAGGTCTCGCCGAAGCGGTGGTTGAACCGCTCCGCGACGTCGCGGGCGAGCTCGAGGTGCTGCCGCTGGTCGTCGCCGATCGGGACGAGGTCGGTCTGGTAGAGGAGGATGTCGCCCGCCATCAGCACCGGGTAGGTGAAAAGACCGGCGGAGACGAACTCGCGCCCGGCCGACTTGTCCTTGAACTGGGTCATCCGGCCGAGCTGGCCGTAGCTCGTCACCGCCGACAGCAGCCACGCCGCCTCCGCGTGCGCGGTCACGTGGCTCTGGCAGAAGACGGTCGAGCGCTCCGCGTCGAGGCCGGAGGCGAAGAGCAGCGCGGCGAGGTCGAGCGTCGACTCGTGCAGCTCGGTCGGGTCGTAGTCGACCGTGATCGAGTGCAGGTCGACGATGCAGAAGAACGCGTCGCCCTGCTCCTGCGTCTGTACGTACTGGCGGAAGCCGCCGCTGTAGTTCCCGAGCGTCTTGCGCCCGGTGGGCTGGATCCCGGAGAAGACGCGGGGTCGGTTGTCGGTCATGTCGGATGCTCCTGGCGAGACGAAAAGACCTCCCGGCGGGAGGTCTCGAGGAGCGGGCACGGACGAGTCGCCGGGCTACCGCTCGGGGCACCACCACCACGAGGTGCGGAAGCGGGTTGTCACGAGCGGGAGGATACCTGCCTCTACACTGAGACGCCATGGCCGTCACCGGCGCACCCGAGCTCCTGATCGTGATGGGCGCACACGCGACCCAGGAGCAGATCGACGAGGTCGTCGCCCGCCTCGACGAGGCCGGCTGCTCCGCTCTCGTCACGCCCGGCCGGGAGGCGACCGTGATCGGCGCCATCGGCGAGCGCGAGCTGCTCGCGACGCTGCCGCTCGAGGGGTACGCGGGCGTCGAGCAGGTGCTGCCGATCCTCAAGCCCTACAAGCTCGTCTCGCGCGAGCTGTCGCCCGACCCGACGGTGATCGAGACGCGCGGCCGCCGCATCGGCGACGGCTACTTCGGCTTCATCGCCGGCCCCTGCACCGTCGAGACGCGCGAGCAGACGCTGGAGACCGCGCGCGCCGTCGCCGCCGAGGGCGTGACGATGCTGCGCGGCGGCGCGTTCAAGCCGCGCACCTCGCCGTACGCGTTCCAGGGGCTCGGCGAGCGCGCGCTCGAGATCCTCAAGGAGGCGCGCGCGGAGACGGGGCTGCCGCTCGTCACCGAGCTGATGGACCCCCGCCACGTCGACGCGGTGGTGGACGCCGCCGACGTGATCCAGATCGGCGCGCGCAACATGTCGAACTTCTCGCTGCTCTCCGAGGTCGGCCGCGCTCCGAAGCCGGTGCTGCTCAAGCGGGGCCTCTCCTCCACCGTCGAGGACCTGTTGATGGCCGCGGAGTACATCGTCAAGGAGGGCAACACCGAGGTGATCCTCTGCGAGCGCGGGATCAAGACCTTCGAGACGGCGACCCGCTTCACGCTCGACATCGGCGCGATCCCGGTGCTCAAGCAGGAGACGCACCTGCCGGTGATCGTCGACCCGTCGCATCCCGCGGGCCGGCGCGACCTCGTGCTGCCGCTCGCGCGCGCCGCGGTCGCCGCCGGCGCCGATGGGATCATCGTCGAGGTGCACCCGCGCCCCGAGGAGGCGCTCTGCGACGCCGCCCAGCAGATCCCGACCACGGACTTCCACGACTTCGCGGACGAGATCCGCGCGCTCGCGTCCCTGATGGGGCGCACGATCGGGTAGGAGCCGCAGGTGCGGATCGAGCCGGCGGCGGCGCTCGTCGGGCATGTCGGCGTGCCCGGGGACAAGTCGATCTCGCACCGCGCGGTCCTGCTGGGAGCGCTCGGCGAGGGCGAGACGCGCGTCCGCGGCTTCGGTCGCTCCGGCGACACGCAGGCGACGGTGGAGGCGGTGCGCGCGCTCGGGGTCGAGGTCGAGGACGTCGCCGAGGACGAGCTCGTCGTGCACGGCGTCGGGCTGCGCGGGCTGCGGCCGGGGCGGGTCGACTGCGCGAACGCGGGCACGCTCATGCGCCTGCTCGTTGGGATCGCGGCGGGTCAGGAGGGGACGTTCGAGCTCACGGGCGACGAGTCGCTCTCGGCGCGGCCGATGGAGCGGGTGGCGGAGCCGCTGCGGCGGATGGGCGCCGAGGTGGAGACGACCGACGGCCACGCGCCGCTCCGCGTCACCGGCTCGGCGGCGCTGCGCGGCATCGACTACCGGCTGCCCGTGGCGAGCGCGCAGGTGAAGTCGGCGGTCTTGCTCGCGGGGCTGAACGCGGACCGCCCGACCACGGTCGTCGAGCCGGCGCCCTCGCGCGACCACACCGAGCTGATGCTGGAGGCGGCCGGCGCGCGGCTGCGGCGGCGGCCCCACGCGGTGACGGTCGAGCCCGCCGGCGCGCTGCGCCTCGGCGAGGTGCTCGTCCCCGGCGACTTCTCCTCGGCGGCGCCGCTGCTCGTCGCGGCCGCGATCATCCCCGGCAGCGACCTCACCGTCCACGACGTCGGGCTGAACCCGCGCCGCGCCGCGCTCCTCGACGTGCTCGAGCGGATGGGGGCGCGCGTGTCGGTGTTCAACCGCCGCCGCGCGGGCCGCGAGCCGGTCGGCGATGTCCAGGTGCAGGCGGGCGAGCTGGTGGCGACCCGGGTCCGGGCGGAGGAGGTGCCCGCGCTCGTCGACGAGCTGCCGCTCGTCGCGCTCCTCGCCTCGCACGCGCGCGGCGAGACGGTCGTCTCCGGAGCGGCGGAGCTGCGGGTGAAGGAGTCGGACCGGATCGAGGCGGTCACCGACGCTCTCCGCGCGACGGGCGCGCACGTCCGCTCGCGCGAGGACGGCTGGACGGTGCGCGGCGTGCCGGCGCGGCTGCGCGGCGGCCGGATCGACAGCCGCGGCGACCACCGGATCGCGATGCTCGGGGCGGTCGCCGGGCTCGCCTCCCGCGAGGGCGTCGAGATCGGGGGCGCGGAGGCGGTCGCTGTAAGCTTCCCCGGTTTCTACGAACTCGTCGAAGCCGTCGCCCAGCGGAGCTGAACGACGCCTTCGGCTCGATGAGGTGCTGGTGATCAAGCTCGTCTCTCGCGCTTTCGCCGGAGGTGAGAGCGGATGATCGTTGCGATCGACGGCCCCGCGGGCGCGGGCAAGAGCACGGTGGCGCGGGCGCTCGCCGAGCGCCTCGGCTTCCGCTACCTCGACACCGGCGCCATGTACCGCGCGCTCACGTGGCTCGCGATGCAGCGCGGGCTCGACCTCGGCGACGAGGCGGCGCTCGCGGAGCTCGCCGACGCCGAGCCGGTCGTCTTCGACGAGGACGACCGCGTCTGGATCGCCGGCACCGACGTCACCTCCTCGATCCGCGAGACGCGCATCGACCGGATGGTGCCCGTCGTCGCCCGCCATCCCGCGGTGCGCGAGGTGATGCGCGCTCGGCAGCGGCAGCTCGGACGCGAGGGCGACGTCGTGATCGAGGGCCGCGACATCGGCACCGTCGTCGCCCCCGACGCGGCGGTCAAGGTCTATCTCGTCGCCGATCGGGAGGAGCGCGCGCGCCGGCGGATCGCGGAGCGGCCGGGCATCGGCGCGGACGCCCTCGCCACAGATCTGCGGCTGCGCGACGAGAGCGACGCCGCGCGCACCCGTCCGGCGCCGGACGCGATCGAGATCGACACCACCCATCTCCGCGTCGAGGACGTCGTGGAGCGGATCGAGGCGCTCGTGCGCGAGCGCACCGCCGTCTGACCGCCCATGAACCGCGTCGATGTCGCCTGGGCGGTGGGGCGGCCGGTGATGGGCATCCCGACGGCGCTTGCGACGCGGCTGCGCGTCTACGGGCGAGAGCGGATGCCGCGCTGGGGCGGGCTCGTCGTCGCGCTCAACCACTTCCACTGGATCGACATCCCCGCGTTCGGCTACGCCTCGCCGCGCACGCTCTACTACGTCGCGAAGGCCGAGGCGCACCGGGTGCCCCTGCTCGGCGGCTACATCCGCCTCTTCGGCTCGTTCGCGATCCGGCGCGGCGAGTCCGACCGCGAGGCGGTGCGGCGCATGCGCGACGTGGTGCGCAACCGCGAGGCGCTCGGCATCTTCGTCGAGGGGACGCGCCAGCGGAGCGGCGTGCCCGGCGTCGTGCAGCCCGGCGCGGCGATGGTCGCGCTCCAGGAGGACGTGCCCGTGATCTGCGGCGCGATCCACGGCTCGCAGTGGTGGCGGCTCGGCAACTTCGCGCCCGTCTCGATCGCGTGGGGCGAGCCGATGCGCTTCGACGGGCTGCCGAAGGGCGGGCGGGGCTACCGGGAGGCGTCCGCCGAGATCGAGCGCGAGCTGCACCGGCTGTGGGGGTGGCTGCGCGACCTGCACGAGGCGGGCCGCCCGCGCCACGCCGTCCCGCCGCGCCGTCCCGACGCGGCGCCCGTCACCCTGCCGTGACGGCTCCGAGACGGGGTCGTACCCGGGTCTGACCCCAGTTCACGCCTTCGTGACAGTTTCGTGACGGGGTCAGACCTCGGTGAACGCGGGATCGGCTCTACGCTTCGCCGCCATGGGCGACGTCGAGGACATCGAGCCGGTCGAGGCGCCCACGCCGCCGCTCCTGGGCGCGGTGGCGATCGTCGGCTTCCCGAACGTCGGCAAGTCGACGCTCGTCAACCGGCTCACCGCCACCCGCGCGGCCGTCGTCCACGAGACCCCCGGCGTCACGCGCGACCGCAAGGAGCTCGTCTGCGAGTGGGCGGGGAAGCGCTTCCTGCTCGTCGACACGGGCGGCGTCGACGTCGCCGACCCGACGCCGATCACGCGCTCGATCGCGGCGCAGGCGCGAGCAGCGGTCGAGGAGGCCGACCTCGTGCTGCTCGTCGTGGACGCGCGGGCGGGCGTCACCCCGGGCGACGAGGAGGTGGCGCAGATCCTGCGCGAGGCGCGCAAGCCGGTGCTGGTGCTCGCGAACAAGATCGACGACCCGAGCGCGGAGGCGCTCGCGCTCGACCTGCACCGGCTCGGGCTCGGGGAGCCGCTCCCGGTCTCGGGCCTGCACGGCACCGGCACCGGCGACCTGCTCGACCGCGTCGTCGCCGAGCTGGAGGCGCTCCGCCCGCTCGGGCGACCGGGCCTGCCGGAGGACGCGATCCGGGTCGCCGTCCTCGGCCGGCCCAACGTCGGCAAGTCGAGCCTCGTCAACGCGCTGCTCGGGCGCGAGCGGGTGATCGTGAGCGACGTGCCGGGGACGACCCGCGACGCGATCGACAGCGTGCTCGAGCACGGCGGCCGCACCTTCGTGCTCGTCGACACCGCCGGGCTGCGCCGCAAGCGCCGCCACCGGCAGGGTATCGAGTACTACTCCGAGCTGCGCGCGCTCGAGGCGGCCGAGCGGGCGGACGTCGCGCTCGTCCTGATCGACGCCTCCGAGGGGATCGTCGAGCAGGACCTCGCCGTCGCGGACGTGGCCCGGAAGGCCGAGTGCTCGACGCTCGTCGTACTCTCGAAGTGGGACGCGACCCGGATCGCCGTGGACGACGTCCGCGGCGAGCTGCGGCGACGCCTCCGCCAGCGACCGCCGTTCATCGCCGTCTCGTCCCACACCGGTCGCGGGCTGGAGCGCCTGCTCGACACCGTCGCGCAGCTCTTCGACCGCCACGTCGCGCGCATCCCCACGGCTGAGCTGAACCGGGCGCTCGCCGACCTGCGCGCCGCCCGCCAGCCGCCGGCGCGCGGGGCGAAGCGCCTCAACCTCCTCTACGGCGCCCAGATCCGCGTCCGGCCGCCCCGCTTCAGGCTCTTCGTCAACGATCCCGGCCTCGTCACGCGCGACTACGGCTACTGGGTGGAGAACGAGCTGCGCGAGCGCTTCGGCCTCGACGGCGTCCCCGTGAGCATCGACTTCGTCAGGCGCGCGTGACGAGAGCGCTGCGTCGGGCGAGCGCGCCGGGCTCCCTCTCCGAGCGGCCGAAGGCATAGCCTTCCGCCGATGAGGTTCCTGGTCGTCGGGGCGGGCTCCTGGGGCACCGCGTTCACGCGCGTGCTGCTCGACCGCGGGCATGAGGTGGTGCTCGCCTGCCACACCGCGGAGCAGGCCGAGGCGATCGCCCGCAACGGCTGGAACCCACGCTACCTCCAGAACGTCGACCTCCGCCGCGCGCACGCCGTGCCGCTCGAGGAGGCGCCGGCGGACGTCGAGGTGGTCGTCGTCGCCGTTCCCAGTCGGGCGTTCGCCCGCGTGACGGAGGCCCTCCCCGGCGACGCGCCCGTGCTCAGCCTCACCAAGGGGCTCGACCCGGAGACCGGGGAGCGGCTCTCGACGCGGGTGCGCGGCCGCCCGGTCGCCGTCCTCTCCGGCCCCAACATGGCGGAGGAGATCGGCCAGGGGCTGCCGACGGCGGCGGTGATCGCGAGCGAGGACGGCTTCCTCGCCGGCCAGCTCCAGCACGCGCTCAACTCCACCGTCTTCCGCGCCTACGTGAACCCGGACGTGACCGGGGTCGAGCTGTGCGCCGCCGCGAAGAACGTGATCGCGCTCGCGGCGGGCGCCGTCGACGGCCTCGGCCTCGGCGACAACGCGAAGGCGGCGCTGATCGCGCGCGGGCTGGCGGAGATGTCGAGGCTCGGCGAGGCGGCGGGGGCGCGTCCGGAGACGTTCGCCGGGCTCGCCGGAATGGGCGATCTCGTCGTCACCTGCTGGAGCCGCCACGGCCGCAACCGGCACGCCGGCGAGCTGATCGCGCAGGGGCTGGCCCCCGAGCAGGCGGTGGCGGAGATCGGCCAGACGGTGGAGGGGCTGACCACGGCGCCCGTCCTGCGCGACCTCTCGCACAGACTCGGCGTCGAGCTGCCGATCACCGAGGGTGTTTGCGCGGTACTCTCAGGGCAGAGCCTCACCGACCTCGTCTCGAGGTTGATGGGCAGAGAGCCGACCGAGGAGTAGCCATGCGCATCCGGATCATCCTCGCGGCGGGCATCGCGACAGCCGTCGCCCTGCTCGGCGCGGGATGCGGCGGCGGCGCGAGTTCCGCCTCCGGCGGCGGGACGCTCGGCGCGGGCGCCTCGGTGGCGCCGGCTTCGACGGTGGCGTTCCTCGCCATCGACTCTGACCTCGGCTCGTCGCAGTGGCAGGCCCTGAACGGGCTGCTGGCGCAGATCCCGCAGCACGACGCGCTGCTCGCGCAGCTCAGGCAGAGCTTCGAGCGCAAGACGAAGCTGAGCTGGGCGGGCGACGTGCGGCCGGCGCTCGGCCCGGAGCTCGACGTCGCCGTCCTCGCCGGGGAAGGGGGCGCGAAGCCGCAGGCGGTCCTGCTCACGCAGCCGCCCGACAGGGCGAAGCTCGACGCGCTCGTCCGGAAGCTCTCCGCCGCCAGCGGACGCACGCTCGTCACCGGGCAGGTGGCCGGCTGGAGCGCGGTCGCGGAGAGCCGCCCGAGCCTCGACGCGGTCGCCTCCGCGACGCGGCATCTCGCGGACGACACGGCCTACCAGGAGGCGATCGGTAAGCTCGCCGGCGACGCGCTCGTCTACGCGTACGCGAACGGCGCCGAGGCGGGGAAGCTCGTGTCCGCGCTCCCCGGGGCCCCCGCGGGCAGGACGCGGCAGGTCGTGTGGGCGGCCGCCGACGTCGTCGCGAAGGACCGCGGGCTGCGGGTGGACGGGTTCGTGCGCAGCGACGCCGCCGGGAGCGCGCCCGAGCCGTACTCCTCGACGCTCGTCCGCTCGATCCCGGCGGGCGCGCTGCTCGTCCTCGACTTCCAGGCCCGTCACGAGACGGCCTCGGAGCCCGCGCCCTCGTCGCCGCTATCCGGCGCTCTGCAGAGGCTCGGGAACGCGCTCGGCGGAGAGTCCGCGCTCTACGTGAGCCCCGGGCTGCCGATCCCGGCGGTGACCCTCGTCACGCAGGCCTCCGACCCGCAAGCGGTCGTCGACGCGCTGAACGCGCTCGTTGCCGCCGCCGCCAAGGGAAGCTCGGGCGGGCCGGCCGGGGGCCTCGACCTCGGCTCGCTGCTCGGCTCGATCCGCCTCTCGCACGCGGTCGTCGGCTCGAACCTCGTCGTCTCCACCTCGCAGCAGGCGATCGACGCGTTCAAGGGGGCGGGCCAGAAGCTCGCGGACGACGGCACGTTCGCCGAGGCGCGCACGGCATCGGGGATGCCCGACCGGACGACCGGCTTCCTGTACGTGAACCTGAAGGACGCGTTGCCGGTCGTGCAGGGGCTCGCCTCGCTCGCCGGGATCACGCTCCCGGCGGGAGGACTCGACCTCGGCGCGCTGCGCACCCTCGTCGCGTACGGGACGGGCTCGACGGGCGGGGTGTCGGGCTTCACGGCGTTCCTCGAGGTCAGGTAGGCGCGTGTCCGGTAGCCTGCCGCGCATGGCTCCGCGCGCATTCTCCTTCACCTCCGAGTCGGTCACCGAGGGGCATCCGGACAAGATCGCCGACCAGATCTCCGACTCCGTCCTCGACGCGGTCCTCGCCGACGACCCGGACGGGCGCGTCGCCTGCGAGACGCTCATCACGACGGGGCTGGTCGTGGTGGCGGGCGAGATCACGACCAAGACCTACGTCGACATCCCGCGGCTCGTGCGCGAGCGGATCCGCTCGATCGGCTACACGCGGGCGAAGTTCGGCTTCGACGCGGACACGTGCGGCGTGATCGTCGCGATCGACGAGCAGTCGCCGGACATCGCGCAGGGGGTGGACGAGTCGTTCGAGGTGCAACACGGGGACGCCGACCCGCTCGATCGGCTCGGCGCCGGCGACCAGGGGATGATGTTCGGCTACGCCACGAGCGAGACCGACGAGCTGATGCCGCTGCCGATCATGCTCGCGCACCGGATCGCGCACCGGCTGGCCGAGGTGCGCAAGGCGGACGTGCTCCCCTACCTGCGTCCCGACGGCAAGTCGCAGGTGACGGTGCGCTACGAGGTGGACGAGCATGGCCGGCAGCGCCCGGTGGAGATCGAGCGCGTGCTGATCTCGACCCAGCACCGCGACGGGCTGGACGTCGAGACCCTGCTCAAGCCGGATCTCGTGCAGCACGTGCTGGAGCCGATCCTGCCGAAGGACCTCTACGAGGAGCGGCGGCTCGAGCACGACAAGGACTTCTTCTACTGCAACCCGACGGGGAAGTTCGTGATCGGCGGCCCGATGGGCGACACCGGTCTCACGGGGCGCAAGATCATCGTCGACACCTACGGGGGTGCGGCGCCGCACGGCGGGGGCGCGTTCTCGGGGAAGGATCCGACGAAGGTGGACCGCTCCGCCGCCTACGCGGCGCGCTACGTGGCGAAGAACGTCGTGGCGGCGGGGCTCGCGGAGCGCTGCCTGATCCAGGTCTCGTACGCGATCGGGGTGGCGCGCCCGATGTCGATCCTGATCGAGACGTTCGGGACCGAGGCGGTGCCGGTGCCGCGGATCGAGGCGCTCGTGCGCGAGCACTTCGACCTGCGTCCGGCCGCGATCCTGCGCGATCTCGACCTGTGCCGGCCGATCTACGCGAAGACCGCCGCCTACGGGCACTTCGGCCGCGACGACGGCGACTTCACCTGGGAGCGGACGGACAAAGCGGAGGCGCTGCGCGCGGCGGCGGGGCTGGAGGCGCCCGCCTCGGCCGGCGCGTAGCCGTCAGCCCGCCGCCGGCTTCACGAACAGGCTGGAGGCGGCCTTCTCCGAGAGGGTGCGCGTGCCGCCGTCGAGGCGGACGACGAGCTGGTCGGCTGCCGCCTCGGCGCGCTCGACGACGATCTCGGCGCCCGGCACGAGATCCTGGTCGTAGAACCAGTGCAAAAGCTCGCCGTCGTGCTCGGCGAGCCGCACGATCGTCGCCCGCGCCCCCGCGGAGAGCTCGGCGAGCGGCGCGAGCTCCGCGTTCTCGGCCTGCTCGACCACCGGGTCGACCGGCCAGCCGTGCGGGCAGCGCTCCGGGCGGCCGAGCCTCTCGTCGATCCGCTCGATCATCTCGTCGGTGAACGTGTCCCCGAGCTGGTCGGCGCGCTCGTGCGACTCCGCGCCCGTGTAGCCCATGAAGTCGGTGAGCAGGCGCTCGATGATGCGGTGCTTGCGGACGACGCGCTCCGCCCGCTCGCGGCCGCGCTCGGTCAGGAGCGCCTCCTTGTGGGCGCCGCGCTCGATCAGCCCTTCCGCTTCCAGCCGCTTCAGCATCTCGCCCGCGGAGGCGCGCGAGACGTGCAGCATCTCCGCGACGCGGGAGGCGAGCGGCGGCGCGCCGGCGCCGCGCGGTCTGTACTCGCCGATCGGGAACGCGAGGAAGTAGATCGTCTCGAGGTAGTCGTCGACCGAGTGGCCCTGCGCCATATCGCTATATTGCCGGGACCCTTGTGTAAGGTTACCCTTACACGAGGTTCCCTCGCACATGTCGACCGGACACATCCTGCTGCTGGGCACGATCGCGGGCGCGACGATTTTCCTCGGGCTGCCCGTCGGGCGCATGCGCGGCCTCGGGCCGGCGGCGCGGGCGGCGCTGAGCGCGCTCGCCACCGGCATCCTCATCTTCCTGCTCTGGGACGTGCTCAGTGAGATGGTCGAGCCAATCGAGGGCGCGCTCGACGCGCGCCACTGGGGCCGCCTCTCCTGGCTCGCCGCGATCGGGGCGGCCGGGTTCGCGCTCGGCCTGATGAGCCTCGTGTACTACGCCGAGTGGATGCAGCGGCGCTCCGACCGGCGCGCGACCGCGCTCGTCGGGCCGGGAGCGGCGGCGGTCGACGAGTTCGCGCACCGGACGTGGCTGGACACGCTCACGCCCGGCAAGCAGCTCGCGCTCCTGATCGCGATCGGGATCGGCGTCCACAACTTCGGCGAGGGGCTCGCGATCGGCCAGGCGGCTGCGGCGAGCCAGATCAGCCTCGCGGTGACGCTGATCATCGGCTTCGGGCTGCACAACGCCACTGAGGGATTCGGCATCTGCGGCCCGATCAGCGGCGAGGGGACGCGACCGAGCTGGGGCTTCCTCGGGCTGATGGGGCTGATCGGCGGCGGCCCCACCTTCCTCGGCACCGTGGTCGGGCAGGCGTGGTCGAGCGAGGCGCTGTCCGTCGCCTTCTTCGCGGTCGCCGGCGGCTCGATCCTCTACGTGGTGCAGGAGCTGCACGCCGTGAACCGCCGCTACGGCCACCCGACGCTCGTCACGTGGCTCGTCCTCGCGGGGCTCGTGCTCGGCTTCGCCACGGACTTCGTCGTCGCCGCCGCGGGCGTGTAGCGCGTCGCGACGACCTGGCGCTGCGCCGGGCGGCGGCCGTGTCCCGGAGGGACAGGTCGGCTCGGGACATGCCTCGCTCCATACCCCCACCCAGGGTGGGGTCGCAGGTCCCTCCGCCCTCGGGACCGACGATATCGGCGAACCGGCTACGTGTCCGCGCCGGGTTCCTCGCGAGTTCGTGACATCCCCGCAGCCGTGGGCGAGATCGGGTTTCGCTCCCATTCGCCCACGGCGCCGGCTCTACCCGCGAGTACGCTCGCTCGCGTGCCCCGCTTCGCGTCCGTCTACCCGCTCGTCACGGCTCGCGCCGTCGCTCGCCCGTTCACGTACACGGTGTCCGACGACGTGGGCAGAGGCGCGGTCGTCGAGGTGCGCTTCGGCAACGCGCGGCGTCGCGGCGTCGTGACCGAGGTCGGGGTCGAGCCGCCCGACGGCGTCGACCCGGCGCCGGTCGAGCGGGTCGTCGAGACGCTGCCTCCGCCGCTCGTGGATCTCGCCCTCTGGCTCGCGGACTACTACGGCTCCACGCCGGGGAGGGCGCTCGCGCTCGTCGCGCCGCACCTGCCGCGACGGCGGGGCGAGCGGAGGGACGTGAGCGCACGCGACGCGCTGCCGGCGGAGCCCGCGCCGGAGCGTCTCTCCGAGGCGCAGGAGCGCGCGCTCGACCGGATCGAGACGCTGCTCGGCGCGGGCGGCGGCCATCTGCTCCTCGCCGGGGCGACCGGCAGCGGCAAGACCGAGGTCTACATCCGCGCCTGCGAGGCGGCGCTCGCCCGCGGTCGCGGCGCGATCGTCCTCGTGCCGGAGATCGCGCTCACGCCCCAGGCGCTGGGTCGCTTCCGCGCCCGCTTCGGCGAGCGCGTCGCGATCCTCCACTCGGCGCTCACCGACGCCGAGCGGCGCGACGAGCGAGAGCGGATCGCGTCCGGGGCGGCGCCGGTGGTGATCGGCGCGCGCTCCGCGGTCTTCGCCCCCGTCGCGTCGCTCGGCGTGATCTGCGTGGACGAGGAGCACGACCCCTCGTACAAGCAGGACTCCGACCCTCGCTACGACGCGCGCACGGTCGCGGCGAAACGGGCGGCGCTCGAGGGGGCGGTGGCGGTGTTCGGGTCGGCGACGCCGCGGCCGGAGTCGTGGCAGCGGCTCGAGCGGCTCGAGCTCGGCGGGCGAATCGGCGCGCCGCTCCCGTCGGTGCACGTCGTCGACCTGCGGCGCGAGGCGGGCTACCCGCTCTCGGCGCCGCTGCTCGCCGAGCTGGGGGCGATCGCCGAGCGCGGCGGCAAGGCGATCCTCCTCCTCAACCGGCGCGGGATCGCGCCGGCCGTCCACTGCCGCGCGTGCGGGCTCACGCTGCGCTGCCGGAACTGCGACGTCTCCCTCACGCTGCACGCCGACGCGACGCTGCGCTGCCACCACTGCGGCGCGCTCGAGGCGGTTGGGGAGACGTGCCCGGCGTGCGGCTCCGCCGAGCTGACGAGGATCGGCGCCGGCACGCAACGGTTGGAGCGCGAGCTCGAGCGGCAGGTCCCCGAGCTGGAGCGCATCCGTCTCGACGCGGACGCGATCGAGAAGCCTGAGCAGCTGCGCGCCGTGCTCGAGCGCTTCGCGCGGGCGGATCGCGCGGTGCTCGTCGGGACGCAGATGGTCGCGAAGGGCCACCACTTCGCCGGCGTGGAGCTCGCCGCCGTCGTCGACGCCGACACCGGGCTCGGGCTGCCGGACTTCCGCGCTGAGGAGCGGACGTTCCAGCTCCTCACCCAGCTTGCGGGCCGCAGCGGTCGCGACGCGCCCGGGCGGGTGCTCGTGCAGACGTTCCAGCCGGATTCGCGCGCGGTCGCGTTCGCCGCGCGGCACGACGTCGCGGGGTTCCTCGCCGGCGAGCTCGAGCGGCGGCGGCTGCTCGGCTACCCGCCGTTCCGCCACCTCGTGCGGATCGTCGTGTCGGGCCCGGATCTCGGCGACGCGACGCGGGCCCTCGAGGAGCTGAAGGCGGGGCTCGCCGGGCACGAGCTGGTCGGGCCGGCGCCGCTGCTGCGGCTTCGCAACCGCCAGCGCGCGCAGCTCGTCGGGAAGACGGAGAATCCGCGCGCGCTCGCGGCGCGTGCGGCGGCGCTGCTCGCGGCTGCCGCTCCCGCGATGCGGAGAGCCGGGCTCGCGGCGGTCGTCGACGTCGACCCGCAGAGCCTCTGAGCGGCGTGCGCGTCCGTGACGGCTCCGCGCGTCAGTTGAGCGCGGCGGCGCGATCGGGCGGGAACCGCGCCAGGATCCACGTCTCGTCCAGCGGCTCGCGCTCGTACGGGCGGCCGTTGATGCGGACGAAGTCGCGCGTCCGCGGATCCATCGGCAGCTGCGCCTCGGCGGGGAAGTTGCGGTTATGCCGCTCGATCAGCTCGTTGACCTGCGCGAAGCTCCACTGTCGCGCCAGCTCGCGCCACCGGCGCGCGAACTCGTCCGCGTCGGGCGTCTCCCTCGCGAGCTCCCGCCACGCCTGCTCGAGCTGGCGCTCGTGCTGCTCGATCCCGTCCTCGATCGCGCGCAGCCTCCGCATCCACACCGTCGGCCCGCCGAGCGCGCGGATCGCCGAGTCCACGTCGGGCCGGAAGTTACGCAGCCGCTGCCGCAGCGGCTCGCCCTGCACCGGGCTGCCGGCGAGATCGGCCTCGAGCGTCTCCCGCTCGCGGCGATCGCGCGGCGTCTCCGGCCGGGTCGCGCCCTGGCCCATGATCTCCATCAGCGTCCTCGGGTCCACGGGACGCAGGGTAGTCTGCCCGTGATGGCCGAGATCGAGGGAGAAACCGAGGAGCAGGTCGCAGAAAGCGTCGACCCCGAGCGCGAGCTGCGCCGACGGATCGCGCTCGCCCAGATCCGCCAGTACCCCGATGCGGCGCTGAGGATGAAGGCTCGCCCCGTCGAGCGGTTCGACGACGAGCTGCGCCGGCTCGTCGAGCGGATGACGCTGCTGATGCGCGACGCGAACGGGGTCGGCCTGGCCGCCCCCCAGGTGGGGATCCTCCAGCGGCTGTTCGTCTTCCAGGCGAGCGAGGACGACGTCGTCGCGCTCGTCAATCCCGAGATCCTCGAGGTCGGCGACGAGACCTCGGTCGACGAGGAAGGCTGCCTCTCGATCCAGGGCGTGCTCCTGCCGGTGGAGCGGCCGACCCGGATCGCGATCGCCGGTCGCGACGAGCACGGGAGCGAGGTGCGCTACGAGCTCGAGGAGCCGTACTCCCGGATCGCGCAGCACGAGAACGACCACCTCGACGGCGTCCTCATCCTCGAGCGGACGACGCCCGAGGCGCGACGCGAGGCGCTCGCCCGTCTGCGCCCGCGCATCGTCCTCGCCTGACCGTGGCGCGGCGGATCGCCGTCGCCGCGACCGCGCCGTTCGGCGCCGACGTGCTCGAGCGGCTGGCGCGGACGCACGACGTCGTCCAGCTCCTGACGCGCCCGGACCGCCCGCGCGGACGGGGCCGCCGCCTCGCGCCGACGCCCGCGAAGGAGGTCGCGGAGCGGCTGGGCATCCCGGTGGCGCAGCCGGCTCGGCTCGACGAGACGGTCGGGCTCGCCGCCGACACCGTCGTCGTCTGCGCGTACGGGCCCCTGATCCCGCTCTCGCTGCTCGAGCGGGCGCTCTGGCTCAACGTCCACCCGTCGCTCCTGCCGCGCTGGCGGGGCGCCGCGCCGGTGGAGCGGGCGCTGATGGCGGGCGACGCCGAGACCGGCGTGACGATCCACCGGACGGTCGAGGCGCTCGACGCCGGCCCCATCGCCGCCCAGCGCGCGTTCCCCATCGGCCCGGAGGACGACGCGGGCGCCGTGTACGCGCGAGCGGCCGCGCTCGCCGCCGAGCTGCTCGACGACGTGCTCGCCCAGCCGGAGCCGGCGTTCGCGCCCCAGCCGGAGGAGGGCGTGACGTACGCCGAGAAGATCGGCCCGGCCGACCGGGAGCTCGACCTGTCGCGTCCCGCGCGCGAGATCGTCGACCGGGTGCGCGCGCTCTCGCCGCACATCGGGGCGCGCGCCGTCGTCGACGGGCGGCCGCTCCTCGTGTGGAAGGCGCGCGTCGCCGCCGACGGCTCCCTGGAGCTGCTCGAGGTGCAGCCGGAGGGTCGTCGCCGGATGACCTACGCCGAGTACCTGCGCGGCCTGAGGTGAGCGTCTCTCCCGCTCGGCGCGTCGCCTACGAGGTGCTGCTGCGCGTCTTCGAGCACGACGCGTACGCCGATCGCGCCTTCCGCAGCGCCGCGGAGGGGCTCGACGAGCGGGAGCGGGCGTTCGCCAAGCGGCTCGCCTACGGCGCGGTGCAGCGGGTGCGCACGCTCGACTACGCGATCGAGGCGCTCGGCCGGCGGCCGGTGCGCAAGCTCGACCCGCCGGTGCGGGCGGCGCTGCGGCTCGGGGCCTACCAGCTCGGCTACACCGACACGGCGGCGCACGCGGCCGCGAACGAGTCGGTCGAGCTCGTCCGCGCCGCCCGGCTCGAGCGCGCCGTCGCCTTCACGAACGCGGTCATGCGCCGCCTCGCCGCGGGGATGCGTCCGCTGCTCGACTCGCTCCCCGACGGGCCGCTCAAGGAGTCGTACCCGGACTGGATCCACGAGACGTTCGTGCGCGCGCTCGGCGCCGAGGACGCGCTCGCGCTGATGCGGGCGATGAACGAGCCGCTGGAGACGGTCGTCCGGGTCGTGCGCGGCGAGCCGCCCGAGGGCGCCGAGGCGACCGACGTCCCCGGTGCGTACCGCGTCGGCCGCGTCGACGAGCGGCTCGTCGCCGAAGGGCGGATCTGGCCGCAGAGTCGCGCCTCGCAGCTCGTCGGGCTCGTCGTCGGTGCGCGGGACGGCGAGCGCGTCCTCGACCTGTGCGCGGCGCCGGGCGGGAAGACGAGCCAGCTGCGCGGGGAGGTGACGGCGGTCGAGCTCGACCCCGGGCGCGCGGGCGAGCTGCGCGAGAACCTCGCGAGGCTCGGCCGCGGCGACGTGACGGTGGTCGAGGCGGACGGGACCGCGCTCCCGCCGGAGCTGGACGGCTTCGACCGCGCTCTCGTCGACGCGCCCTGCTCGGGGCTCGGGGTGCTCGCGCAGCGTCCCGACCTGCGCTGGCGCGCCCGCCCGCTGCCGGAGCTCCAGCTCGCGCTCCTGCGGGCGGCCGCCGAGCGCGTCCGTCCGGGCGGGACGATCGTCTACGCGGTGTGCACGATCAACCCCGACGAGAACGAGGCCGTCGTCGAGGCGAGCGGGCTGCGCGCCCTCCCGCTCGGGGAGGAGTGGCCGCAGTTCGCGCACCCGCGCCGGCCGGAGTTCCTGCTCACGCTGCCGCACGCGCACGGCACGAGCGGCTTCTTCGTCGCCCGCCTCGCCCGCGAGTAGCGACGTCTCGTCGGGACACGGCCCGTACCCGATACCGGCCGTGTCCGAGACGGACGCCTCCCCGGCGGGGCAGCGCGTACGATCCGCGGGCCATGCCCTGGCGCGACTGGATCCGCACCGTCGAGATCGAGCCTTCGCTCTACGCGGCCGACTTCGCGCGGCTCGGCGCCCAGATCGACGTGCTCCTGCGCGCCGGCGCGCGCATCTTCCACTTCGACGTCGGCGACGGGCACTTCGTCGAGCCGATCACCATGGGCCCCGTCGTGCTGCAGGCGATCGCGCCGCGCGTGCACGAGCGGGGAGGCCGGCTCGACTGCCACCTGATGGTCGACAACCCGACGCGCCACATCCAGCAGATCGCCCGCGCCGGCGGCGACAGCGTCACCTTCCACTACGAGGCGACCGCCGACGTGCCGGGCACGATCGCGGCCGCGCGCGAGCACGGCCTCGGCGTGGGGGTCGCCTTCAACCCGGAGACCGAGCCGGAGGCCGTCGCCGCCGTCGCCGGGCACGCGGACCTCGTCCTCTGCATGAGCATCCACCCCGGCTACAGCGGGCAGCGGTTCATGCCCGCGGCGCTCGAGCGGATCCGGCGTCTCCGGGCTGCGCTCCCCGCCCACGTGCACGTCCAGGTCGACGGCGGGATCGACGACACGAACGTGCGCGCGGTGTACGAGGCCGGCGCGACGCTCGTCGTCGCCGGCGCCGCCATCTTCCACCGCGAGGACCTGCCGCGGGCCTACCGGAGGCTCGTGCGGGCGCTCCGATGAGCCCGTTCGAGCGCGCGCTCGAGCTCGCGGAACGCGGCCGCGGCAAGGTCCGCGACCATCCGCTCGTCGGCGCCGTGGTCGTCAGCGACGGGGAGATCGTCGGCGAGGGCTGGTACGAGTACGACGCCGTCCGTCACGCGGAGGCGATCGCGCTCGAGCAGGCGGGCGAGCGGGCGCGCGGGGCGACGCTCTACGTGACCCTCGAGCCCTGCTCCCATCACGGCCGCACGCCGCCGTGCGCCGACGCCGTCGTCGCGGCCGGCGTGGCGCGCGTCGTCGTCGGCGCGCGCGACCCGAACCCGCTCGTGGACGGTCGCGGCCTCGAGCGCCTGCGGGAGGCCGGCATCGAGGTGGAGCTGCTCGACAGCCTCGAGGCGCGGCGGCAGAACGAGGCGTGGCGCACCTGGAAGGCGCTCGGCCGCCCCTTCGTCACCTACAAGGCGGCGGTCACGCTCGACGGGCGGGTGGTGGTCCCCGGGCGGCGCTGGGTCTCGGGCGAGGCGTCGCGCCGCCTGGTGCACGAGCTGCGCGCCGCCTCCGACGCGGTCGCGGTCGGGATGGGCACCGTGCGCGCCGACGCGCCGCGGCTCGACGCGCGCGGCGTCGGGGCTCGCCGCCAGCCCCGCCGGCTCGCGTTCGGTCGCGGCCCGCTTCCCGAAGGGTCGGAGCTCGAGCTGCGCAGCGGGCCTTTGGGGGAGGAGCTGCGCGCGCTCGCCGCCGACGGCGTCCAGTCGCTCCTGCTCGAGGGCGGCCCCACGCTCGCGACCGCGTTCCTCGAGGCGGGGCTCGTGGACAAGCTCCTCCTCTTCGTCGCGCCGGTGCTCGGCGGCGCCGGGCCGCGCGTCCTCGGCGAGCTGGCCTCGCCGCGCGAGCTCCTCCACCTCCGCGCGACGCCCTCCGGCGCGGACGTGCTCCTCGAGGCGTACCTGCGCGAGCCGTAGCGGGAGCGCGCCCGCGGGCTCGGCGGCCGGGACGCCGCGGCTACGCTTGCCGCATGTTCACGGGGATCGTCCGCGAGCGCGGCGCGGTCGTCGCCGTGCACGGCGGCGAGGACGGGATCCGGCTCGAGGTCGAGGCGCCGGCCTGCGCCGCGGGTGCGGCAGTGGGCGACTCGATCGCGCTCGACGGCGTCTGCCTCACCGTCGTCGAGCGCGACGGAGGCCGCCTCGCCTTCGAGGCCGTCCCGGAGACGCTGCGCCGCACGGCGCTCGGCCGCCTCGAGGCCGGCGACGAGGTGAACGTGGAGCCGGCGCTGCGGGCGGGCGACCCGCTCGGCGGACACGTCGTCCAGGGCCACGTGGACGGCGTCGGTCGCGTCCGCACCGTCGAGCCCGAGGGCGAGGGCCGTCGCGTCTGGGTGGACGCGCCCGATGCGGTGCTCCGCTACTGCGTCGAGAAGGGCTCGATCGCGCTCGCCGGCGTCTCGCTGACCGTGGCCGCGGTCGACGCGGACGGCTTCGCGGTCGCGCTCGTCCCGCACACGCTCGCCGCCACCACCCTCGGCGCGCTCGCTCCCGGCGACGAGGTGAACCTCGAGGTCGACGTGCTCGCGAAGTACGTCGAGCGGCTGCTCGCGCGGGCTCGCGGATAGGCTGGATTGGTGAGCCTCGCGGTTAGGCTAGATCGGTGACCACCGTCCGGCAGACCACCCCGTTCGCCACGATCGAGGAGGCGCTCGAGGACGTCCGCAACGGGCGCTTCGTCGTCGTCGTCGACGATCCGGACCGCGAGAACGAGGGCGACCTCGTGATCGCCGCCCAGTTCGCCACCCCCGAGGCGATCAACTTCATGGCGACGCACGCGCGCGGCCTCATCTGCCTGTGCCTGACCGAGGAGCGCTGCGACGCGCTCGGGCTGCGCCCGATGACCGACCACAACGAGGCGCGGCTCGGCACCGCGTTCACGGTCTCGATCGAGGCGCGCGAGGGGGTGACGACCGGCATCTCGGCCGCCGATCGCTCGCACACGATCCGGGTCGCCATCGACCCCTCGACGACGCCGCGAGACCTCGTCCAGCCGGGCCACGTCTTCCCGCTGCGCGCCCGCGACGGGGGCGTCCTGCGGCGGGCCGGGCAGACCGAGGCGTCCGTCGACCTGGCGCGGCTCGCCGGGCTGATCCCGGCGGCGGTGATCTGCGAGATCATGAACGAGGACGGGACGATGGCGCGCGTGCCCGACCTCGTCCGCTACTGCGAGCGGCACGGGCTGAAGATGATCTCGATCGCCGACCTGATCGAGTACCGCCGGCGCACCGAGAAGCTCGTGGAGCGCGTCGTCTCGGTGCGGCTCCCCACCGAGTACGGCGAGTTCACCGCCGTCGCCTTCCGGGAGCGGCTGACCGGCAAGCATCACGTCGCGCTCGTCATGGGCTCGGTCGACGGCGTCCGCGACGTGCTCGTTCGCGTCCACTCGGAGTGCCTCACCGGCGACGTGTTCCACTCGCTGCGCTGCGACTGCGGCGAGCAGCTCGACGCGGCGCTGCGCGCGATCGCAGCCGAGGGTCGCGGCGTCCTCCTCTACATGTCGCAGGAAGGGCGGGGGATCGGCCTGCTCAACAAGCTGAAGGCGTACGAGCTGCAGGAGCAGGGTCTCGACACCGTCGACGCGAACCTCGCGCTCGGCTTCGCCGCCGACGAGCGCGAGTGGGGGATCGGCAACCAGATCCTCGCCGACCTTGGCCTGAGCACGATCCGGCTGCTCACGAACAACCCGAAGAAGGTCTCCGGCCTCGAGGCGTACGGGCTGAAGGTGACCGAGCAGGTGCCGATCGAGGTGCCCCCGAACGCGGAGAACCACCGCTATCTGGCCGCCAAGCGGGATAAGCTCGGCCACAGGCTCCATCACCAGGATCTGCGGTTCGAGTCGGAGGGCGAGTGAGCGCGGGAGGGATCTGGCCCGGCGAGCGGCCGGTGTCGCGTGGAAGCGAGGAGGCGGACGAGCCGCTCTCGGTGGACGGCGGCGACCCGGCGGCCGAGGCCGAGCCGGCGGTCGGCGGCGACGAGGAGACCGGCGACCAGGAGGCCGTCGCGGAGCCCGCGGCGGAGCCCGCTCCCGAGCCGCAGCTGCGGCCGGCGGGGCACGCGCCCGGCGAGCTGCGGCTCCCGGATGGCGTCGCCGCGGTCGAAGGGTCGCCGTCGGACCCGGGCCGCGCCGTCGGGATCGTCGTCTCGCGCTTCAACGGCGACGTCACGAGCCGCCTGCTCGAGTCCGCGCTCGCCGCGCTGGACGCCGCCGGGGTTCCGCGGGAGCGCGTGACGGTGATGCCGGTGCCGGGCGCGTTCGAGCTGCCGATCGGGGCCATGGCGCTCGCGAAGACGCGCCGCTTCGCGTGCGTGGTCGCGCTCGGCTGCGTGATCCGCGGCGAGACGGCGCACTTCGACTACGTCGCGGGCGAGGCCGCGTCGGGGCTGCAGCTCGCCGGGCTCGAGACGGGGGTCCCCGTCGCCTTCGGGGTGCTCACGGTCGATACGCTCGAGCAGGCCATGGCCCGGGTGGACAAGGGCGAGGAGGCGGTCCGCTCCGCGCTCGAGATGGCGGATCTCTTCGCCCAGCTTCGCCGGCAGGCGAAGTCGGCGGCGCGGTAGCTTCCGCTACACTCCGCCGCCGATGTCCAAGGTCTGCGCGGTCTGCGGCAAGAAGCCCGGCTTCGGTCACCACCGGAGCCACTCGATGGTGGCCACGAAGCGGCGCTTCGACCCGAACCTGCAGCGCGTCCGGGTCGTCCTCGACGGCAGGGCGACGCGCGCCTACGTCTGCACGCGCTGCCTCAAGGCCGGCAAGGTCGAGAAGGCGATCTAGCAGCGCGCGCCGCCCGATCGGGGGGCGGTGCGGCCTGCTCCGCCACGTGACGGACTGGTACGTGCTCTCCCTCGGGAGGGGCGCCGCGGCGTTCCGGGCGCGCAACCCCGAGGCTGACTGCGTGGTCAAATAGGGACGTGGAAGGCGCGCACGCGCTCACGTCGCCGCTCGGCCGGATCACGATCTCGAGCGACGCGATCGCGCGCATCGTCGGCGAGACGGCGCTCGAGTGCTACGGCGTCGTCGGCATGGTCGCGCGCGGCCCCGTGAAGGGGCCCGTGCGGCGGCTCCTCGGCCGCGACCGCACCACCGAGGGCGTCGCCGTCGGCCGCGAGGGCGGCGCCGTCACGATCGAGCTGCACGTCGTCGTCGAGTACGGGCTCAACCTCGCCGAGGTCGCCTCCAGCGTCCGCAACCGCGTCGCCTACGAGGTCGAGCGGCTGACCGGGCTGCCGGTCGGCTCGGTGGAGGTGCACATCGACGACGTGCGGCGAAGCGCATGACGGCGCAGCGCGACCTCCAGACGGTACGGCGGGTCGTCGCCGGGGCGCTCGCGTCGCTCGAGGCGAGCGCTCGCCGGATCGACGACCTCAACGTCTACCCGGTGCCCGACGGCGACACGGGCACGAACCTGACGATGACGGTGCGCGCCGTCTCCCAGGCGCTCGAGGAGTCGCAGACGTCCGACCGCCGCTCGCTCGCGCGCGCGGTCGCCCGCGGCGCGCTGATGGGCGCCCGCGGCAACTCCGGCGTGATCCTGTCCCAGATCGTGCGCGGCGCGGCCGAGGTGCTCGCGCAGCCGGGGGCGCTCGACGCGGCGCTCGCCGCGCGGGCGCTCCGCGGCGCCTCGGACGCCGCCTACCGCGCCGTGCGGCGGCCGGTGGAGGGGACGATGCTCTCCGTGATCCGCGAGCTCGCCGAGGAGGCGGAGGCGCGGGCAACGAGCGGCGGGTCGCTCGGCGCCCTGCTCGTCGAGCTCGTGCGGCGCGGGGAGGAGGCGGTGGCGCGGACGCCGCAGCAGCTCGCCGTGCTGCGGGAGGCGGGGGTCGTCGACGCGGGCGGCGCCGGGCTGCTCGAGCTTCTCCGCGGCATCGCCTCCGCGGTCGGCGGCGAGCCGGTGCCGGCGGCTCCGCCCGCGGACGAGCCGCTCTCGGTGGAGGCGATCCACCGGGAGCGCTCCCGGTACCGCTACTGCACGGTCTTCGTCGTCGAAGGGAAGGGGCTCGACCGCGACCGGCTCGAGGGCGCGCTCGAGCTCGTCGGCGACTCGCTGCTCGTCGTCGGCGACGAGTCCACGCTCAAGGTGCACGTCCACACCGACGATCCGGGGGCGGCGCTCTCGCTCGGCACCGCGGTCGGGGTGATCGACCGGGTCGAGATCGCGAACATGCACGAGCAGGCCGAGCGGCGCGAGCGGCGGCTGCTCTCGGTTGTCCCGGACCCCGAGCCGGAGCCGGAGCCCATCGTGGCGCGCAGCGGCGTCGTCGCGGTCGTCGCGGGACAGGGCAACCGGCGCCTGTTCGAGAGCCTCGCCGCGAGCGTCGGGCCGATCCGCGTGGTCGAGGGCGGGCACACGATGAACCCGTCCACGGCCGACCTGCTCGCGGCCGTGGCCGCGCTCGACGCCGAGGAGGCGATCCTGCTCCCGAACAACGCCAACGTCCTGCTCGCGGCGGAGCAGGCGGCCGCGCACGCCGACCGCCCGGCGGCCGTCGTCCCCACGGACTCGATCCCCGCCGGACTCGCCGCGATGGTGGCGTTCGACGGCGCGCGCGACGCCGCCGTGAACGCCGAGGAGATGAGCAAGGTCGCTGCCTCCGTCGCCACCGGCGAGCTGACGATCGCCTCGCGCGACGTGCGCCTGAACGGCCTCTCGATCCGCAGGGGCGAATGGCTCGGGCTGGCGGCGGGCGAGCCCGTCGCCGGCGGGCCGGACTTCACCGACGTGGCCGCGACCGTCGTCGAGCGCCTGCTCGAGCCGGGGCGGGAGCTGCTCACGCTCCTCACCGGCGCCGAGCGCCCGCCGCTCGACGGCCTGCTCGAGCGGCTCTCGCAGGCTCACCCGTCGCTCGAGGTGGACGTGCAGGAGGGCGGGCAGCCGCACTATCCGCTGCTGCTCGCGGCCGAATAGGCTTCGCCGGGTGCCCCGACCGATCCGGATCGTGCTCGTCGAGGACAACGAGGTCTTCCGCGGCACTCTCGAGCTTTTGCTCGGGCTCCGGCCCGAGGTCGAGGTGGTAGCCGCCGTCGGCAACGGCGGCGAGGTCGTCACGGCGGCGCGCGAGCGCTCCGCCGACGTCGTCCTCATGGACTACCGGCTGCCGGGGCTCGACGGCGTGCAGGCGACGGCGGCCGTGCGCGCGGCGTGCCCGGGCGTCGCCGTCGTCTGCCTGACCGCCTCCGCCAGCGAGCGCGAGCGGGAGGCGCTCCTCCGTGCCGGCGCGAGCGCGTGCCTGACCAAGGACAGCGAGCTCGACGAGATCGTGGCGGCGATCCGGCGGGCGGCGGGCGCATGAGGCTCACCCCCGAGAACACCGCGATCGTGCTCGACTCCACCGCGGACTTCCCGGACGCGGCGGAGCGCTTCCCGAATTGGCGCGTCGTGCCGCTCTACGTGGCGTTCGGCGGCGAGAGCTACCGCGACGGCGTCGACCTCACCGCGCAGGAGTTCTACGAGCGGCTCCGCGGCGCGGCCGTGCCGCCCACGACCTCGCAGCCGACCCCGGCGGACTTCCTCGCCTGCTACGAGAGCCTCGCCGGGTTCGAGCGGATCTTCTCGATCCACCTCGCCTCGCAGCTCTCGGGCACGTTCGCGAGCGCCGGCGCAGCCGCGGCCGAGCTCGGCGACGGGCGGGTGCGCGTGGTCGACTCGGGCGTCGCGTCGGCCGCGATCGCGATGCTCGCGCTCGCGATCCAGCGCCGGCTCGAGCGGGGCTCGAGCGACGAGGAAGTGGACGCCCTCGTCGAGCGCTACCGGCGCGAGCGGGGCCTCCTCTTTACCGTGGACACGCTCGAGTTCCTCGCCCGCGGCGGCCGGATCGGCCGGGCGCGCGCGGTCGCGGGCGAGCTGCTGCACGTGAAGCCGATCCTCTCCATCGTCGACGGCGAGGTGGTCCCGGTGAAGCGCGTCCGCGGCAACCGCAAGGCGTTCCAGGCGTTCGTCGACGCGCTCGAGTCCGGCACCCGCGACGAGCCGGGGCTGCGGGTCGGCATCGCGCACGCGGCCGCGCCCGAGCGAGCGGAGGCGGTCGCCAGGCTCGTCCGCGACCGGCGCCCGCACGCGCAGATCGAGGCGGTGACCTGGCTCGGGGCGGTCCTTGGCGCGCACGCCGGGCCCGGCACCGTCGGCTTCTTCTGGTTTCCGGACTGATCGTCGTCGTGCCCGTCCCGGCGCGCACCGGGAGCATGACGTCCGGTCCGCCGGAGATACTCGATGCGCCCTGGCGCCGAGCACGATGACAACCGCCCGTCGACAGACGGTCTTCGCAGGCCTGGACCAGCCGGAGTCCTGGCCTCCGACGCCGCGCGCGCCGCGCCCGGAGCGCCTCGACGCGGCGCTCGACACGCTGCCCAGGGTCGGGCCGGCGCTGAAGCGCAAGCTCGCGAAGCTCGGCCTGGAGACGGTGCGCGACCTGCTCGAGCACCGGCCGCGACGCTACGAGCCCGCGGTGCCGGAGGTGCCGATCGCCGCGCTCGCCGGCGACGAGGAGGTGGCGATCGCCGGCCGGGTGCTGAACGTGAGCACGCGGCGGCGCGGCCGCCTGACCATCGTCACGGCGCGCATCTCCGACGGCACGGCGACGGTGAGCGCGTCGTGGTTCAACCAGCCGTGGCTCGCCGACCAGCTCGAGCCCGGCGTGCGCGTCCGGCTGCGCGGGAAGCCCGGCCCCTTCGGGTTCGACGTCCGCTCCTACGACGTCGGGGAGGGCGAGGCGACCGCGGACTTCGCGCCGGTGTACCCGGCGAGCGAGGAGATCAGCGCGCAGAAGCTGAGGGCGCTCGTCGCCGCCGCGCTCCCGCGCGTCGACGACGTCGTCGATCCGCTGCCCGCCGAGCTGCGCGACCGCGAGCGGCTGCCGCTGAAGCGCGACGCGCTCGCCGCGATCCACCGCCCGGAGGACCCGGACGAGGCCGAGATCGCCCGGCGGCGGCTCGCGTTCGACGAGCTGCTCCTGCTCCAGGTCGGCATCGCGCGCCGGGCGGCCGAGCGCGAGCGCTCGCTCGCCGCGAGCCTCGGCGAGCCGGGCGAGCTCGTCCGCCGCTACCGCCGGGCCCTCCCGTTCGCGCTCACGCCCTACCAGGAGCGCGCCATCCGCGAGCTCGACGCCGACCTCGCGCGCACCGTGCCGATGCGGCGCCTGCTCCAGGGCGACGTCGGCTCCGGCAAGACCGTGGTCGCGCTCTACGCGCTCCTGCGCGCGGTCGAGAACGGGCGCCAGGGAGCGCTGATGGCGCCCACGGAGACGCTCGCCGAGCAGCACTTCCTCACCATCGCCGACCTCTGCCTCGAGCTCGGCGTCACCTGCGCGCTCCTCACCTCCTCGTCGCGCAAGCGCGAGCGCGAGACCGCCGCGCAGGCGGACGTCGTCGTCGGCACGCACGCGCTGATCCAGGAGGGCGTCGAGCTGCGCGACCTCGCCGTCGCGGTCGTCGACGAGCAGCACCGCTTCGGCGTCGAGCAGCGGGCGGCGCTCCTGCAGGGGCGTGCGCCGCACGTCCTCCACATGACGGCGACGCCGATCCCGCGCACGCTCGCGCTCACCGTCTACGGCGACCTCGCGGTGTCCGAGATCGCGAGGCCGCCCGCCTCGCGGAAGCCCGTCGTCACGCGCTGGATCCCCGAGGAGCGCGCCTCGGAGGCCTACACCCGGCTGGCGCGGCTGCTGCGGGAGGGCCGCCAGGCGTACGTCGTCTGCCCGCTCGTCGAGGCCTCCGAGACGACGCTCGCGCGGGCGGCGGAGGAGGAGGCGGAGCGGCTGCGAGCGCACGAGCTGCGGGGCTTCCGCGTCGGCTGCCTGCACGGACGGCTCAAGCCGGCGGAGCGCCGGGAGCTGATGGCGCGCTTCAAGGCGCGCGAGCTGGACGTGCTCGTGGCGACGACCGTGATCGAGGTCGGGGTGGACGTGCCCAACGCGACCGTCATGATCGTCCAGGAGGCGGACCGGTTCGGGCTCGCGCAGCTCCACCAGCTGCGCGGTCGCGTCGGGCGCGGCGCCGAGCAGTCCTACTGTCTGCTCGTGTCGCGGGCGAGGGAGGAGCTGACCGAGACCGCGCAGACGCGCCTGCAGGCGCTCTGCGACGAGAGCGACGGCTTCAAGCTCGCCGAGATCGACCTCGAGCTGCGCGGCGGGGGCGCGCTGCTGGGGACGCGCCAGTCGGGCGTCTCCGACCTGCGCTTCGCGCGCATCCTCCACGACCGCGAGCTGCTCGAGCGGGCGCGCGCCGCGGCGCGCGAGATCGGGGCGACGCCGGGGCCGCTGCTAGACGAGGCGGACGCGCTCTTCGCCGGGGTCGAGCCGGAGGCGCTCGCGTGAGGCGGCTGCTCGCGCGCGTGCTCGGGCGCCGCCCGGCGCCGTCGCCGCCGACCGAGCAGGAGCGGCTGCGGCGCGTCTACCTCGAGACGCTCGCCGAGATGCGGGCGCTCCGAGACGCGAGCCGGCCCGACTCGCGCCTCGCCGCCTAGCGCGGCCGTCTCGGGTGCCGAGCTCGCGACTACCCGAACTCGCGCCGGGCGCAGTCGGGACAGTACGGCACGGTCTCGGGCGGATCCTCGTCGAGGACGTAGATGCGCCAGCGCTCCCGGCCGTCGAGCCAGAGCCGGCCGCACTCGATGCAGGCGAGCGGCTCGACCCGCGCCGGAGCGGCCCCCGAGGAGATCAGGTCGTGCTCGGCCATGGCATGGCTTCCTTCGGCAGGCGGGGGACTGGACCTTCCTGGACGAAAGGGTGGACCCCTCGGCGGACATCGCCCGTCGGGCGAGCCCGGGAGCGCGAGCGCTGCCGCCGGCGCGATCCTAAGCTTCGCGCCGATGCGCGTCATCGCCGGCACCCGCAAGGGCCACAGGCTCGTTGCGCCGCGCGGACGCGACACCCGCCCGACCTCGGATCGGGTGCGCGAGAACGTCTTCAACCTCGTCGGCCCGCTCGAGGGCGCGACGGTGCTCGACCTGTACGCGGGCTCGGGCGCGATGGGGATCGAAGCGCTCTCCCGCGGCGCCGCCCGCGCGGTCTTCGTCGAGCGCGACGCCGACGCGCTGCGCGCGATCGAGCGCAACCTCGACGCGCTGCGGCTCGCCGGCGCCCGCGTCGTCCGCGGCGACGCGGTGGCCGCGCTCGCCCAGGAGGCGGCCGCCGGCAGGAAGTACGATCTCGTCCTGCTCGACCCCCCGTACGAGATGTACCTCGATCTCCAGCCGCAGCTCGCCCGCCATCTGCCGTCCGTGCTCGCCGAGGACGGCCTCCTGGTCGTCGAGACGGCCGCACGCGTCGAGCCCGAGCTGCCGCTGCCCCTGCGGGGAAGCCGCGTGTACGGTCGGACGCGCGTCACCCTCTTCGAGGGCGGCGCCGCTCCCCCGGCGGAGCCTCGGGCGTGATCACGGCGATCTGCCCCGGCTCCTACGACCCGGTCACGAACGGCCACGTCGACGTGATCACCCGCGCCGCCGGGATCTTCGACCGCGTCGTCGTCGGCGTCGTCGGGCAGCCGCACCACAAGCAGCCGATGTTCACCGTCGAGGAGCGGGTCGCGTTCCTCGAGAGCGCGCTCGCCCACCTGGAGAACGTCGAGGTGGACGTCTTCCGCGAGCTCGTCGTCGAGTTCGCGCACCGCTGGCAGGCGAAGGCGATCGTGAAGGGCCTGCGCGTGATCTCCGACTTCGAGTGGGAGTTCCAGATGAACCAGCTCAACCGGACGCTCGCCCCCGACATCGAGACCGTGTACGTGATGGCGAGCCCGCAGGTGAGCTTCGTCTCCTCGAGCGGCGTCAAGGAGATCGCGGCCTTCGGCGGCGACGTGTCCGCGCTCGTCCCGGAGCCGGTGGCGCGGCGGTTCAAGGAGCTCTACCCGAACGGCCGTCCGGGGACGCCGGAGAACCCCGGCGACTGAGCCGCGTGCAGGAGCTCGGGGGCGGGGGCCGAACCGGGGGCTACACTTCTCGCGCATGGACGTCCTCGTTCTGATCGACAAGCTCGACGACCTCGTGCACAACGCGAAGGCCGTCCCTCTCACCGACCAGGTGCGGATCGACCGCGAGGAGATCTACGACATCCTCGACCAGATGCGCGCGACGATCCCGGAGGAGATCAAGCAGGCGCGCTGGATCGTCAAGGAGCGGCAGGAGATGCTCGCCGAGGCGAAGCGCGAGGTCGACCGGCTGCTCGCCGAGGCGCGCGAGCAGGCGGTGCGGGAGGCGTCGCAGACGGAGATCGTCAAGATCGCGGAGCGTCAGGCCGAGGACATCATCGAGGAGGCGCGCCGCCGCGCCCGCGAGATGCGGCTCGAGATGGAGGACTGGGCCGACAACAACCTCGCCTCGCTCGAGGTGAACCTCGAGCGCTTCCTCACCGCGGTGAAGCGGGGCCGCGAGCGTCTGCACGAGCGCTCCCAGGAGGCCGTCGTCGCCGGCATCGGCCCCGACGGCGACGTCGTCGAGGGCGAGGGCTACTAGCCCGCGCCCCGGAGCCCGCCCCCGGCCGCAAGACGCGACGCGCGGACGAGCGCGGCGGGCGCTCGCGGCCGGCGCGCGCCGCGCTACCGTGGCGCCATGACGACGTTCGACCTCCGCTCCCTCGCGCTGCGGAGCGGCGAGGAGCGTCGCGAGGCGGTCGAGGTCGAGCTCGAGCCGCTCGTCCTCGGAGGGCAGGAGTACGCGCCCGAGCCGAGTCTCGCGCCCGCCGAGCTGTCGGTCACGAAGGCCTCCAGCGGCACCGTCTTCGAGCTCGCCTTCCGCGTCTCGCTGCACGGGCCCTGCTTCCGCTGCCTCGGCGACGCGACGCTGCCGCTGTCGCTGCGCCTCCGCGAGTACCAGGCCGCCGACCCCGGCGACGACGACGAGCTCGCGACGGAGTACCTCGCCGACGACCTGCTGGACGTCTCCGCGTGGGCCCGCGACGCGATCGCGCTCGCGCTCCCGGACAAGATCCTCTGCCGCCCCGACTGCGCCGGCCTCTGCCCGGTCTGCGGCGGGGACCTGAACGCCGAGCCGCACGAGCACGTGCAGGAGGAGCCCGACCCGCGCTGGAGCGTGCTGCGCGCGTTCGCGAGCAGCGACGCCGCCCGCGAGCAATACGAGGAATAGACGCCGCCCGCGAGGAATCGACGGGCGCTGCGAGCAGCGCGAGCTCCTCGCACCGGCTCGGCTATAGTGGCCGCCGGCATGGCCGTCCCCAAGCGCAAGACCTCGAAGTCGCGGCGCGACAAGCGCCGCGCGACGCACGCGATCGGCGCGCCGAAGGTGCACGTCTGCCCGCGGTGCGGCCGGCCGAAGCGCCCGCACCGCGTCTGCCCGACCTGCGGCACCTATAGGGGCCGCGAGGTCGAGCCGCTCCGCATCGAAGCCCCGTAACCCGTGGCGCGGGTGGCCGTCGACGCGATGGGCGGCGACCGCGGCCCGTCGGAGATCGTCGCCGGAGCACTCGCCGCGCGCGCGGACGGGATCGAGCCGATCCTCTTCGGACCCGCGGCTCTCGACACGCGCGGGCTCGAGCTGCGCGAGGCGCCGGACGCGATCGCCATGCACGACAAGCCCGCGGAGGCGGTGCGCGCGAAGCCGCGCAGCTCGCTCGTCGCCGCCGTCCGCGCCGTGGCGGAGGGGGAGGCGGACGCCGTCGTCTCCGCCGGGAACACGGGCGCCATGCTCGCCGCCGGGCTGCTCGAGCTGCGTCGGCTGCCCGGCGTGATGCGCCCGGCGATCGCGGTGGTGATCCCCTCCCGGCGGGGCCCGACGGTGCTGCTCGACGCGGGCGCGAACGCGGACGCGCGGCCGGAGCACCTGCTCCAGTTCGCGACGATGGGCGCCGTGTTCGCGGAGGAGATCCTCGGCGTCCACGACCCGGAGGTGCGCCTGCTCTCGATCGGCGAGGAGCGCGAGAAAGGCAACCAGCTCACCCTCGAGGCGCACGAGCTGCTCGCCGGCAGCGACCTCAACTTCGTCGGCAACACGGAGGGCCGCGACATCCTCGCCGGCGCCGCCGACGTCGTCGTCGCCGACGGCTTCACGGGCAACGTCCTGCTGAAGGCGGTGGAGGGGACGATCCGGACGCTGCTCGACTCGCTCCGCGCCGAGATCGAGTCGACGGCGCGCGGCAGGCTGGGCGGCCTCCTGATCCGTCCGGCGGCGGGACGGCTCCGCCACCGGCTCGACCCGGACACCTACGGGGGCGCCTACCTGCTCGGGCTACGGGGTGTCGCCGTGATCGCGCACGGCAACTCGTCGTCCAGGGCGATCGCGAACGCGATCCGCCTCGCGGCCCGCGGCGTCGAGCACGAGGTCGTCGCGAGGCTCGCCGCTCGCCTCCCCGCGCCGGAGCCGGCGCGCGCCGACTCCTGAGCCGGCGGCCGCGAGCGGGATGTCGCGCCGGCCGACGCTGTATGATCGGCCCGCTTTCGGCCCCCAACCAAGAGAACAGAGGTGACATGGCAGCGTCCCGCGAGGAAGTTTTCGAGCGTGTCAAGGAAGTCCTGACCGAGCAGCTCGGGATCGACGAGAGCGAGATCACGGAGGAGGCGTCGTTCCAAGAGGATCTCGACGCGGACTCGCTCGACCTCGTCGAGCTGATCATGGAGCTCGAGGACCAGTTCGGGATCAAGATCTCGGACGAGGACGCCCAGAAGATCCAGACCGTCGGTCAGGCCGTCGACTACGTCACGTCGCACCAGTAGCGACGAGCGGCGGCACCACCGAGCTCGCGCGGCTGATCGAGTCGCTGCCGCCCGAACGGGCGGCGACGGCGTTCACGCACGCCTCCTGGGCGAGCGCGCGGACGGCGTCGTACGAGCGGCTCGAGTTCCTCGGCGACAGCGTGCTCGAGCTGGCGGTGGCGCACGCGCTCTACGAGCGCTACCCCGACTTCTCCGAGGGGCGGCTGGCGAAGCTGCGCTCCCACGTGGTCTCGCGTGCGAGCTGCGCCGTCGTCGCGCGCGAGCTCGACCTGGGAGCGCGGCTCGGCGCGTACGAGACCGACCTGCCCGCCGAGGAGCTGGAGCGGCTGGCGCAGAACCGCAACGTCCTCGCCGCGCTGCTCGAGGCGGTGCTCGGCGCCCTCTTCCTCGAATACGGGTTCGCGGCGATCGAGGGCGCGATCGTCGACGCGTTCTCGGAGCGGATCGAGTACGCGCTCACGAGCCACGTCGACCACAAGACGGAGCTGCAGGAGCGGCTCGCCCGAACGGGGAAGCAGGTCGTCTACACCGTCCTCGCGGCCGAGGGCCCGCCGCACGACCGGCGCTTCACCTGCGCCGCGTTCGTCGACGGGGAACGGCTCGGCGTCGGCTCGGGCCGCTCGAAGAAGGCCGCCGAGCAGGAGGCGGCCCGCGAGGCGCTGCAGGCGCTCGGCGCGCGGTAGCCGGGAGCGACGCGCCTGCCGGTGCCGGCCCGGCCGCGGGCCGTCCGTCCAGGTCGTTAGCCTGACCCCGCGTGCACCTCCGCGCGATCAAGCTGCGAGGGTTCAAGTCGTTCCCCGACCCGGTCGAGGTTCGCCTCGAGCCGGGCGTCGGCGTGATCGTCGGCCCGAACGGCTCCGGCAAGTCCAACATCGCGGACGCGATCCGCTGGGCCGCCGGCTCGCTCAGCCCGGGCGAGCTGCGAGCCGAGAAGCCCGACGACGTCCTCTTCGCCGGCTCCGCCGGCCGCGCTCCCGCCGAGGCCTGCGAGGTGGAGCTGCTCTTCGACAACGCCGACGGGACGGTCCCGGTCGACTACGCGGAGCTGTCGATCGCCCGCCGCCTGCACCGCGGCGGGGAGGGTCAGTACCTCGTCAACCGCACGCCGGTGCGGCGCCTCGACCTCGTCGAGCTGCTCGCCGACCTCGGGCTCGGCCAGGGCATGCACTCGATCATCGGGCAGGGCAAGGTGGAGGCGATCCTCGCCTCCAAGCCGCAGGAGCGGCGCGCGCTCGTCGAGGAGGCGGCGGGGCTCGGCCGCTTCAAGGCGCGTCGCCACCGCGCGGAGCTCAAGCTCGCGCGCGTGGCGGTGCAGGTGGAGCGGGCGCGCGACCTCGAGGAGGAGGTGCGCAAGCGGCTGCGCCCGCTCGCGCTCCAGGCGACCGCCGCGGAGCGCGCGGAGAAGCTCCGGCTCGAGATCGCGCGGCTGCGGGCGCGGATCGCGCAGCTCGACCTCGAGCGCCTCGAGGTGCGCCTCGCCGAGGCGGACGAGCGGCGTACCGCCGCCGCGCTCGCACGGCGCGCCGCCGAGGAGAAGCTGGAGGCGGTGCTCGCGCAGCGCGGCCGGGCCGAGGAGGAGCTCGCGGACGCCGCGGGCCGGCGCGAGCAGGCGATGCAAGAGCTGTACCGGCTGCGCAGCGCGGCCGAGCGGCTCGGCATCCGCCGCGAGTCGGCCGCCGCCCTGCTCGAGCGGGCGCGCGCCGAGCTCGCCGCCGCGGAGGCGGACGCCGGCGACCCGGGCGTCGAGCTCGCCGAGCTGGAGCGCGCCGCGCGCGAGGCGGCGGAGGCGGCGCGCGTCGCCGCCGTCGAGCGGGAGACGAGCGCGGAGCGGGCCCGCCAGGCGCTCGGGCGGCTCGCCGCCGCGGAGCGCGCCGCGCGCGAGGCGGCGCAGGCGCGGCTCGACGAGGTGCTGGCCGAGCGGCGGACGGTCGAGGCGAAGCTGACGGGAGCGGCCGGCGAGCGCGAGGCGGCGCTCGCGGTCTCCTACGAGCTGCGCAGCCGCGGCGCCGGGCTCGCGCTGCAGCGCGAGGCGGCGCAGCGGCTCGTCGGCCTCCTCGACGCCGAGCTCGCCGAGGCCGAGGCGGAGGCCGCCCGCGGCGGCGCCTCCCCGCGGGAGCTCGAGCAGCGGGCGCTCCAGGCGCGCGCCGCCGCGCGCGAGGCGGCGCACGAGCGCGACACGCTCGCCGAGCGCGCGCTGACGGCGTCGGAGCGGCTCGCGACGCTCGAGCGCTCGCTCGCCGAGCGGGAGGGAATCCCGCCCGCCGCGCGCGCGCTCGCCGAGGAGGGCGAGCGGCTCGCGCTCTCGGCGCTCGAGGTCGAGCCGGGCTCCGAGCGGGCCGTCGCGGCCGCGCTCGGGCCGCGCGCCTCTGCCCTCCTCGCCGACGACGCCCGCAGCGCGCTCGCGCTGCTCGAGCGCGCCGCGGCGATGGGCCTCGGCTCGCTGCGCGTCCTCGCCGGCCGCGACCCGCGCGACCTCGTCGCCGAGCTGCCGGTGGTCGAGAAGGACGAGCTGCTGGCCTCGCAGGTGCCCGCGGTGACGCGCGAGGGCTTCGGCTACGACCCGCGCAGCGGGGAGCTCTGGTTCGCGGGCGAGACGGCGGAGGCGGTGCTGCTCGAGCTGGAGGCGCGCCGGCGCGCGCTCGCCGCCGAGGCGCGCTCCCTCGCCGAGCAGGCGCAGTTCGCCGAGCGGAAGGCGGCCGAGGCGGAGGCGCGCGCCGCCGAGGCGGAGGCGGCGTTCGCCGCCGTGGCGCCGCGGCTGCTCGTCCGTCGCGCCGACGTGCCGACGCTGCGCGCGCTGCTCGGCGCCGCGCGGCGGCTCGAGCGCGCCCTGGACGGCGTCGACGGCGCCATCGACCGGATCGAGGCGCCGCTCCGCGCCCGCGGCGAGGCGGGCGCGGAGCGGGCGGCGGAGCTGGGCGCGACGCTGCGGGCGCTCGGCGAGCGCGAGGG
>JADGHP010000054.1 GCA_019683855.1 Thermoleophilia bacterium | reverse complement strand
CGCGCGGTCGTGGAGCGCGCCGCCCACGGCACGCGCGAGCACACCTACGGCGTCAACACGGGCTTCGGCCGGTTCGTCTCCCGCTCCATCCCCGAGGAGCTGACCGGCGAGCTCCAGCTGCGGCTCCTCCGCTCCCACGCCTGCGGCGTCGGCGAGCCCTACCCGGACGAGATCGTCCGCGCGGCGATGCTGCTGCGCGCGAACACGCTGGCGAAGGGGAGCTCCGGCGCCAGGGTCGAGACCGCCGAGCTCCTCCTCGAGTGCCTCGAGCGGGGCCTGCTGCCGGTCGTGCCGAGCCGCGGCTCGGTCGGCGCCTCGGGCGATCTCGCCCCGCTCGCGCACCTCGCGCTTCCGCTCGTGGGGGAGGGAGAGGCGTTCGTCGCCGGCGAGCGCCTGCCCGGCGCCGAGGCGCTCGCGCGCGTCGGGCTGGAGCCGATCCGCCTCGAGGCCAAGGAGGGGCTCTCGCTGATCAACGGGACGCAGTTCATGGCCGCCATGGCGGCGCTCGGGCTCGTTCGCGCCCGGCGGCTGGCGCGGGCGGCCGACGTGGCGTGCGCCCTCTCGGTCGAGGCGCTGCAGGGCTCGCGCACCTCGTTCCTGCCCCAGATCCAGGCGCTGCGCCCGCTCCGCGGCCAGGCGGACGCCGCGGCGAACGTGCTCCGGCTGCTCGAGGGCTCAGCGATCATCGAGGCCCACCGCTTCTGCGACAAGGTGCAGGACGCCTACTCGCTCCGCTGCGCGCCCCAGGTGCACGGCGCCTCGCGCGACCTGCTCGACTACGTCGACTACACGGTCTCGGTGGAGCTGAACGCGGCGACCGACAACCCGCTCGTGCTCGTCGACGACGACGCGCTCGTCTCCAACGGCAACTTCCACGGGCAGCCGCTCGCGTTCGCGCTCGACGCGCTCGCGATGGCGGTGTCCGAGCTCGCGAGCATCTCCGAGCGCCGGGTCGAGCGGCTCGTGAACCCGAACCTCTCCGACGGCCTGCCGGCGTTCCTCACGAGCGCCGGCGGCCTCAACAGCGGCTTCATGATCGCGCAGTACGTGGCCGCCTCGCTCGTCTCCGAGAACAAGGTGCTCTGCCATCCCGCGTCGGTGGACTCGATCCCCACGAGCGCCGGGCAGGAGGATCACGTCTCGATGGGGAACGCAGCCGGGCTCAAGGCGTGGCAGGTGCTCGCGAACTGCGAGCGGGCGCTCGCGATCGAGCTGCTCGCGGGCGCGCAGGCGGTCGAGTTCCACGCCCCCCTCGAGCCCGGCGCGGGGACGCGGGCCGCGCGCGCCGCCGTGCGCGAGCGCTCGCCGCGGCTGCGCGACGACCGCTCGCTCGCGCCGGACATCGAGGCCGTGGCCGCCGCGATCCGGGACGGCTCGCTCCTCGCCGCCGTCGAGTCGGAGGTGGGAGCGCTGCGGTGAGCGCGACCGAGCCGCTGGCGGCGCGCGTCGAGGCGCTCTGCGGCGACCTGTCGCGGATCCGTGCGCCGCGGGGACCCGAGTTGTGGGCGCGACAGTGGTCGACGGAGGCGCCGCTGCGGATGTTGCTCAACAACCTCGACCGGGAGGTGGCGGAGCGGCCGGAGGAGCTCGTCGTCTACGGCGGGTCGGGGCGCGCGGCGCGCTCGCACGAGGCGTTGCGGGCGATCGTGGCGGCGCTGCTCGAGCTTGGATCGGACGAGACGCTGCTCGTGCAGAGCGGGAAGCCGGTCGGGGTGTTCGCGACGCACGAAGGCGCGCCGCGGGTGCTGATCGCGAACTCGCTGCTCGTGCCCCGGTGGGCGACCTGGGAGGAGTTCCGGCGTCTGGAGGCGGCGGGCCTGACGATGTTCGGTCAGATGACGGCCGGCTCGTGGATCTACATCGGCTCGCAGGGGATCTTGCAGGGCACCTACCAGACGTTCGCGGCGGCCGGGGAGACGCACTTCGGCTCGCCGGACCTGCGCGGCCGGACGATCCTCACCGCCGGGCTGGGCGGGATGGGCGGCGCGCAGCCGCTGGCGGCGACGATGGCGGGCGCGGCGATCCTCTGCGTGGAGGTCGATCCGGCTCGGATCGAGCGGCGCCTGGAGACCCGCTACCTGGACGAGGCGACCGAGTCGCTCGACGACGCGCTCGCGCGGGTGCGGGCGGCGGCGGTTGAGGGGCGGCCGCTCTCGGTCGGGCTGCTCGGCAACGCGGCCGACGTGGTGCCGGAGCTGGCCGCGCGCGGCGAGCGCTTCGACCTCGTCACCGACCAGACGGCGGCGCACGACCCGCTCAACGGGTACGTGCCGCGCGGCTACTCGGTGGCGGAAGCGGCGGCGTTGCGGACGGCCGATCCGGAGCGATACGTGCGCCTCGCGCGGGAGTCGATCGTGCGCCACGTGGAGGGCCTGCTCGAGTACGTCCGACGCGGCGCGTATGTTTTCGACTATGGCAACAACCTGCGAGGTGAGGCGCGTGAAGGTGGCGTAACCGAGGCCTTCTCATACCCGGGCTTCGTCCCGGCCTATATCCGGCCGCTGTTCTGTCGTGGGATCGGGCCGTTCCGGTGGGCGGCGCTGTCGGGCGACCGCGCAGACATCGCGGCGATCGACGCCGCCATGCGCGAGGCGTTCCCGGACGACCCGCTGCTGCAGCGGTGGCTCGAGCTGGCGCCGGAGCGGGTCGCGTTCCAGGGGCTGCCCGCCCGGATCTGCTGGCTCGGCTACGGCGAGCGCGCCAGGGCGGGGCTCGTCATCAACGAGCTGGTGCGAAGCGGCGCGGTCAAGGCTCCGGTCGTGATCGGCCGCGACCACCTCGACGCGGGCTCGGTCGCCTCGCCCTACCGGGAGACCGAGGCGATGCGCGACGGCTCCGACGCGATCGCGGACTGGCCGATCCTGAACGCGCTCCTCAACACCGCCGCCGGCGCGACGTGGGTCTCGGTGCACCACGGCGGCGGCGTCGGGATCGGCAACGCGATCCACGCCGGCATGGTCGTGCTCGCCGACGGCAGCGACGAGCAGGCCGAGCGGCTCGAGCGGGTGCTCACGACCGACCCGGGCACCGGTGTCATCCGGCACGTCGACGCGGGCTACCCCGAGGCGGTCGAGGCCGCCCGGCGCGGCGGGCTCCGGATCCCGGCGGCGCCCGACTCTGCATGAGCGGCCTGCGGCTGCTCGTCCGCGACGTCGCGCAGCTCGCCACGCCAGCGGGGCGCGAGGCGCCGCTGCGCGGTCGCGACCTCGGCGCCGTCGAGGTGCTCGAGGACGCCTTCGTGCTCTGCGCCGGCGAGACGATCGAGGCGGTGGGGCGGATGCGCGACCTCTCGCGCGTGCTGGAGCCGCGCGACCACGAGGTCGTCGAGGTGGACGCGCGCGGCCGCTGCGCGATCCCCGGCCTCGTCGACTGCCACACGCACGCGGCGTTCGCGGGCGACCGCGTCGAGGAGTTCGCGCTCCGCGCCGCGGGCGCGAGCTACGAGGCGCTGCACGCGCGCGGCGGCGGGATCCTGGCGACGGTGCGCGCGACGCGCGCGGCGGGCGAGGAGGGCCTGCGTGCCGCCGTCGAGCGGCACCGCCGGTGGATGCTGCGCCACGGCACGACGACGTTCGAGGCCAAGTCCGGCTACGGGCTCGACCGTGAGACCGAGCTCGCGTCGCTGCGCGCGATCCGGGCCGCCGGCGGGATCCCGACCTGGCTGGGCGCGCACGCCGTCCCGCCCGAGCTCGACGGCGACGCCGGGGCCTACCTCGACTTCGCGCTCGCGGAGGTGCTCCCGGAGGCCGCGCGCATCGCCGAGGCGGCGGACGTCTTCCTCGAGCGAGGCGCGTTCGACGCCGCCCAGGCGCGCCGCTACCTCACGGCCTGCCGCGAGGCGGGGCTCGCGCTGCGCCTCCACGGCGACCAGTTCAGCGAGCAGGGCGCCGTTCCGCTCGCGATCGAGCTCGGCGCGCGCTCGGTCGACCACCTCGAGGCGACCGGCCCCGACGGCGTCCGCGCGCTCGCCCGAAGCGACGTGACCGCCGTCCTGCTCCCCGCGAGCGCCCTCTTCCTCGGCCAGCCGATGCCGCCCGCGCGCGCGCTCGTCGACGCGGGCGCCGCGGTCGCGCTCGCCACCGACTTCAACCCGGGCAGCGCCTTCTGCGAGAGCCTGCCGCTCTGCTGCTCGCTCGCCGCGACCCAGCTTCGCCTCTCGCCGGCCGAGGCGCTCGCCGCCTGCACGGTCAACGCCGCCCACGTGCTCGGGCGCGCCGACCGGCTCGGCCGTCTCGCGCCCGGCTATCGCGCCGACCTCGTCCTCCTCGATGCGCCCGACTGGCGCTACCTCGCCTACCACCTCGCCGGCGACCTCGTCGCCGCGACGATCGTCGGCGGCTCGCCGGTCGAGCTACGCTAGCCCTCCATGCCGACGAGGAAGCAGCGGCGCCGCGAGGCGAAGCAGAAGCGGCACGAGTACGAGTTCGTCTACGTCGACGCGGAGGGCAACGAGCTCGACGTGCCGCCGGAGGAGCTCGAGGCGGTGTCGAAGCGCGAGCAGCGCCGCAACGGCAAGGCGGCCGGTGACGATGCCCGCAAGGGCAAGGGGCGCCCCCAGCGCGCGGGTCGCGCCATGCGTGTCCCGCCGCCGCCCTCCTGGGAGCGGGCCGGCAAGCGCGCGCTCCTTCTCGGCGTGATCGTCTTCGCGCTCTTCTACTTGAGCGGCGGCAAGGGCGGGAACCGGATCGGGGGCGCGCTCGCCCTCGCCGCGATCTACACCGCGCTCTTCGTTCCCTTCACGTACGCGATCGACCGCTTCGCCTACAACCGCTGGCAGCGGCGCGAGCAGGCGGCCGCGACGAAGAGCGCGGCGAAGGGCGCCAAGAGCTCCGCGACGAAGGCGCCTACGAAGCGCTGACGCACGGCGCGGCGCGCTCGCCGCGGTAGTGCCCCTCGCCCGGCCAGGGCGCGAGCAGGAGCAGCAGCCGGGCGCGGCCGACGGCGGTGACCGAGCGGCGCTCGTCCGGGTCGAAGCGGCCGGCCGCTACACCCGCATGGCTAGACTCGCCCGCGATGAGCGTCGCCGTCGATCGCTACGCCCTGGGCCCGCTCCAGACCAACTGCTACGTCGTCCGCGCGAGCCGCGGCGCGTCCGAGGCCGTCGTGATCGACCCCGGCGGCGACGCCGCCGACCTGCGCCTCCAGCTCGCGCGCTCGGGCGCCGCGTGCGTCGCGATCCTCGTCACGCACGGCCACTTCGACCACATCGGCGGCGTCGCCGACCTCGCCGAGGGCACGGGCGCGCCCGTGTGGATGCCCGAGGGCGAGCGCGACCGGCTCGAGCGCTACCCCGAGTTCGCGCCCGTCGGGGCGCCGGGCCGCTCGTACACGCCCGACCACCTGGTCGTCGGCGGCGAGACGATCGAGGCGGCCGGCCTCTCGTTCGAGTGCGTCCCCATCCCCGGCCACTCGCCGGCGCACGTCGCCTTCTCCGTCGAGGGCGCCCTGTTCAGCGGCGACCTGCTCTTCGCCGGCTCGGTCGGGCGCGTCGACCTCCCGGGCGCCGACTGGGACACGCTCCTCGACTCGGTGCGCCGCCTCGCCGACCGCTTCCCGCCGGAGACGGTCGTCTACCCAGGCCACGGCCCGCAGACGACGCTCGGCGCGGAGCTCGAGCGCAACCCGTTCCTCGCGGAGCTGCGCGCCTCGTCATGATCGAGGCGCCGCGCGGCACGCACGACGTCCTCCCGTCCGACCAGCCGCTCTGGCAGCGGGTGACGGCGGAGATGGAGCGCCTCTGCGCCCTCTACGGCTACCGGCGCATCCAGACGCCCGTCTTCGAGGCCGTGGAGCTGTTCCAGCGGACGTCGGGCGAGGGCTCGGACATCGTCCAGAAGGAGATGTACGTCTTCGAGGACCGCGGCGGCCGCAGGTTCGCGCTCCGGCCGGAGGGGACGGCGCCGATCTGCCGGGCCTACGTCGAGCACGGGCTGCACCGCGAGCCGCAGCCGGTGAAGCTGTACACGCTCGCGACGATGTACCGCTACGACAAGCCGCAGCGGGGCCGCTACCGGGAGCACTGGCAGCTCTCCGTCGAGAGCATCGGCTCCGCCGACCCGGCCACCGACGCGGAGGTGATCCACCTCTACGACACGCTGCTGCGCACCCTCGGCGTGCGGCGCTACGAGCTGCAGCTGAACTCGATCGGCGACCGCGAGTGCCGGCCGGCGTACCTCGAGCGTCTGAACGCGTGGCTCGACGGGCACGCGGACGTCCTCGACGCGGAGGCCCGCCGCAAGCGCGAGACGAGCCCGCTGCGCGTCTTCGACGTGAAGACGCCGAGCGTGCGCGCCGCGCTCGCGGACGCCCCGAAGATCGGCGAGGCGCTCTGCGACGCGTGCGCCGAGCACTTCGCCCAGGTGCGCGCCTACCTGGACGCGTACGGCGTCCGCTACACGATCGCGCCGACGCTCGTGCGCGGCCTCGACTACTACACGCGCACGACCTGGGAGTTCGTCGGCCCGGACGCCTCCACCCAGGCGTCCACGATCTCGGCGGGCGGCCGCTACGACGGCCTGATCGAGGAGATCGGCGGCCCGCCCACCCCCGGCGTCGGCTTCGGCGCCGGGATCGAGCGGCTCGTCCTCTCCCTCCAGCTCGAGGGGATCGGCGCGGAGGCTCCGGCGCTCGACGTCTTCGTCGCGCTCGACGGCGCCCCGCGCGAGGACGCGCTGCGGCTCCTCGCCGAGCTCCGCGCCGCCGGCGTCGCCGCCGACACCGACTACGCCGGCCGCTCGCTTCGCGGCCAGCTCACGCAGGCGCAGCGGAGCGGCGCGCGCGACACGATCATCCTCCGCCCCGACACGGCCGTGCTCCGCCGCCGCGGCGAGCGCGACATCGAGGTCGCGCGTAGCGAGATCCTCGAGCGGGTGGCGAGATGACGAGGTGGCGCGACGCGATGTGCGGCGAGCTCCGGGCCGCCGACGCGGGCCGGCGCGTAACGCTCGCCGGCTGGGTCAACACCCGCCGCGACCACGGCGGCCTCGTCTTCGTCGACCTGCGCGACGCGAGCGGCATCTGCCAGCTCGTCGTCAACCCCGAGCGCGCCCCGGCGGCGGCCGCGGTCGCGCACGACGTCCGCAACGAGTACGTGCTCCGGGCCGTCGGCGAGGTCGTCCGCCGCTCGCCGGAGACCGTGAACCCGAGCATGGCGACGGGGGAGATCGAGGTGCAGGTGGACGAGCTCGAGGTCGTCTCCACCTCGACGCCGCTCCCGTTCCAGCTCGACGACGACAACGTCGACGACGCGGTGCGCATGCGCTACCGCTGGCTCGACCTGCGCCGGCCGCGGCTGCAGCGGAACATCCGTCTGCGCGGCCGGATGATCGGCGCGATCCGCCGCGTGATGGAGGAGGCCGGCTTCCTCGACATCCAGACGCCGATCCTGTGGAAGCCGACGCCGGAGGGGGCGCGCGACTTCCTCGTCCCGGCGCGGCTGCAGCCAGGCCGCTTCTACGCGCTGCCCCAGTCGCCGCAGATCGCGAAGCAGCTCCTCGTGATCTCGAGCTTCGAGCGCTACTACCAGATCGCCGTCTGCTTCCGGGACGAGGATCTGCGCGCCGACCGCGTCCAGGAGATCACCCAGCTCGACGTCGAGCTCGCCTTCCCCGACCAGGAGTTCCTGCTCGGCTTGATGGAGCGGATGATCCAGACGGTGTGGCGCGAGTGCCTCGGCGTGGAGCTCGAGGCGCCGTTCCCGCGCCTGACCTACGCGGAGGCCGACCGGCGCTTCGGCACCGACAAGCCGGACCTCCGCTACGGCCTCGAGATCGAGGACGCGACCGAGGCGACGCGCGGCTCCGAGCTCGGCGTCTTCGCGAGCGCGGAGACGGTGCGCTTCCTGCGCGTGCCGCGGACGCTCTCGCGCGCCGAGCTGGCCCAGCTCGAGGAGGTCGCCAAGCAATGGGGAGCGAAGGGGCTCGCGTACCTCGTCTTCGACGAGTCGGGCGAGGCGCGCTCGCCGATCGCGAAGTTCCTGTCGCAGGAGACGCTCGCAGCGCTCGGCGGCAAGCCCGGCGAGACGCTGCTCTTCGCCGCCGACGCGTGGCCCATGACCTCGCGCGTGCTCGGCGCGCTGCGCGTCCACCTCGCCGAGCGGCTCGGCCTGATCGACGAGGACGCGTGGTCGTGGGTGTGGGTGACCGACTTCCCGATGTTCGAGTGGGACGAGGAGGAGGAGCGCTGGACGGCGGTGCACCATCCGTTCACGCGCCCTGCGCCCGGCTGGGAGGACCGCTTCGACAGCGATCCGGCGAACGCGCTCGCCTACGCCTACGACCTGATCGGCAACGGCAACGAGCTCGGCGGCGGCTCCTTCCGGATCCACGAGCCCGACATCCAGGCGCGGGTGTTCGACCTGCTCGGGATCAGCCCCGAGGAGCAGCGCTCGAAGTTCGGCTTCCTGCTCGACGCGCTCGCGATGGGCGCGCCGCCGCACGGCGGGATCGCGTTCGGGATCGACCGGATGCTGATGGTGCTCGCCCGCGAGTCGAACCTGCGCGACACGGTCGCCTTCCCGAAGAACCAGGCGGGGGTCGACCCGATGACGGGCGCGCCGAGCGAGGCGGACCCGCGGCACCTGCGCGAGCTCGGCATCCAGCTCGCCCCACGCGCCGGCGGGGCGTAGGTATGCGTTCGCCGACGAAGACGTCATACTTCACCCGGCGCGCGCCGCGCGCCAGGGCGACCGCGTAGAAGGAGGGCCGGCCGAGCAATGGCAACCGAGGGAGGGGGTCACGCGCCAGCGCCGTCGCTGACGTCGCTGCCGCGCTTCGAGGACATCCCGCGGGCCGGCGACGGCCTCGACGCCGAGCGGGTGCGCGAGGCGCTCGACGCCTACCGGCGCCACGTCGCGCAGCTGCAGGCGCAGCTGCGCGTCCTCCAGGTCGCGGGCGCGCGTCCGGGCAGCGGCGCCGCCGTCGAGGCGACCGGTCACGCCGTCCGCATGGACGCGCTGCACCTGATCCGCGCCGCCGCCGAGTTCGCCGACACGATCGAGCTCGACGCGCAGAACGCGTCCGCCGCGCAGCTCGCCCGCACCGAGGAGGAGGTCAGCCGCCGGATGCGCGAGCTGCAGCAGCGCGAGGCGGAGATCGAGCGCTACCGGCAGGAGACCGAGCGCCAGCGCTCCGAGGTGCTGAACGCCGCCCGCAACGAGGCGCGCGAGGTACTCGCGAAGGCGAACGCGGACGCGACGCGCGAGCTGCAGGAGGCGGAGGCGCGCGGGGCGCGGCTGCTCGAGCAGGCGCGGCACGACGCCACCGAGCTGACGAACGCGACGCGCGCCGAGGTGGAGCGGACGCTCGAGTGGGCGCGCACGCAGGCCGCGGCGATCATCGCCCGCGCTCAGCAGGGGGCCGAGCGGCTGCTCACCGCGGCCGGGCTCGGGCCCGAGGCGCTCGCCGAGGTGACGAAGGCGATCGTGGACGCGGCCGAGGCCGCCGGAGCGGCGACGAGCGCGCCGCCGCCCGCGGCCGCGCTCGCCGGGCCGGCCGAGGCGTCCTCGTCGGCGCCCGCCGAGGACGCCGCCCCGCCCGCGGAGCCCTCCGTGGAGTCGCCTGACGCGGAGCCGGAGTCTCGCGGCGAGAGCGACCAGGACGGGCCATCCCAGCCTTCCGCGTCGTAGCGTCCGAGCATGCGGCGAGCGTTCGGTCCCAGAACCGTCGTCGAGGCCGCGTTCCTCGTCGCGGTGCCGATCGCGGCGCTCGCGCTCGGGGCCGGCTGGCTCGGGATCGTGCTCGCGTCGGTCGTCGCCTACCTGCTCGTGCTGGTCGTCGAGGGATCGCTGACGCGGCGCGAGCGACCGGCGCGCCCGCGGCTCGACGCGGAGCCTGCGCCCCTCGCGCTCGACGCCGATCCCGGGAGCGCAGTGGAGGCCGTCGGCCCGGTGACCCCGGTCGAGCCGCGGCGCGACGCCGAGGCGCCCAAGTCGGCGCCCGCGCAGACCGCCGACGCAGCTCCGGCGCCCGAGCCCGAGCCCGAGGCTGCGGCGGAGTCGGCGGCAGAGCCGGAGGCCCGGCCCGAGCGCCCGGAGAGCGACGCCGCCGAGCCCGCGGCCGACGAGGCCGAGCCCGAGCCGTCCGCGCCGCCCGCCGAGGCCGAGCCGGCG